>NZ_JABERK010000055.1:0-21213 GCF_013004315.1 Acinetobacter sp. ANC 5378 | reverse complement strand
CTTCTTCGCCAAGCTCAAGCAGTATCGAGGTATTGCTACGCGCTATGATAAATTGGCTCAAAACTTCCTGTCAGCGATCTACCTTGCCTCAATCATGATATGGCTTAATTGATGACACGCCCTAAGTAGATGGTTATTTTAAATTTTCTGATTGGATCATTGAACTAAGCCAAGCAATATGGCCTCAGTTCAAGCCAAATTCATCTTAACAATACTAAAAATCATGTAATGCTGAATAATACTATTCGAGAAATTTTGTAAAATATGGCAGAATATGCGGTTTTAAAGTATTTAGAGGATTGGCAATATGCGCTTTGTTGATGAAGCAGTCATTACCGTAGAGGCTGGCGACGGTGGCAATGGCGTAGCCAGTTTTCGCCGTGAAAAATTCGTACCATTTGGTGGTCCAGATGGTGGTGATGGTGGACGTGGCGGTAACATCTATGTTGAAGCCGATAACGACACAAGCACACTTGTAGATTATCGTTATACCCGTAGATTCCGTGCAGAACGCGCCAAGAATGGTCGTGGTGCAAACTGTTCAGGTCGTGGCGGTGAAGACACCGTATTAAAGGTTCCAGTAGGAACAACCATTGTAGATACAGAATCTGGCGATATTATCGGTGACTTGGTCACTGATGGTCAACGTGTGATGGTTGCAGCGGGCGGTGAAGGTGGTTTGGGTAATACCCACTTTAAATCATCAACGAATCGTTCACCACGTAAGTGCACAACAGGTACCAAAGGTGAATACCGTGAAATTCGTTTAGAGCTTAAAGTTCTTGCGGATGTTGGCTTGCTCGGTATGCCGAATGCCGGTAAATCGACCTTTATTCGTGCAGTATCAGCAGCTAAACCTAAAGTTGCAGATTATCCATTTACTACCATGGTTCCAAACCTGGGTGTAGTTGATGCCGACCGTCACCGTTCATTTGTGATGGCCGATATTCCTGGACTGATTGAAGGTGCCTCTGAAGGTGCAGGTCTGGGTATTCGTTTCCTTAAACATTTAGCCCGTACCCGTATTCTGTTGCACATTGTTGATGTACAGCCGATTGACGGTTCAGACCCGGTGCACAATGCCAAGGCAATTTTGAATGAGTTGAAAAAATTCTCTCCAACCCTTGCTAAATTGCCAGTGGTACTGGTGCTGAACAAGGTTGACCAACTCGATCAGGACACCAAAGAAGAATGGTGTAAACATCTTCTGGAAGAAATGAAGTGGGAAGGTCCAGTATTCCAAACTTCTGGCTTGATGTCGGAAGGGACTAAAGAAGTTGTTTATTACCTGATGGATCAAATTGAACAACAACGTGAACGCGAAGTTGAAGATCCTGAATACGCAGCAGAAATGAAAGCATTCCGTGATCAGCTTGAAGCTGAAACACGTGAACAGACCATCGCTGCAAAAGAAGCGTATCGTGAGATGCGTCGTCAGCAACGTCTTGCCGGTATTCTGGGCGATGATGAAGATGATGAAGATGGCGATGATGATAGTGATGTGGAAGTGTTTTACGTACGTTAAGCTCTTAGGATAGAGTACTGAGGACAAGATGATAGAAGTGGTAGATGGGCAACGTCAGCTCAAGGGTTGTAAACGAATCGTTGTTAAAATCGGATCATCTTTACTCACGGCAAATGGGCAAGGTTTAGATTTGGATGCAATTTCGCATTGGGCGAAACAAATTGCGGATCTACACAATGCAGGACACGAAATCATTCTGGTGTCTTCAGGTGCTGTGGCTGAAGGTATGGTTCGGATGAAATTGTCGAATCGACCCACTGATTTACCGAGTCTTCAGGCATGTGCTGCTATTGGTCAAATGGGCTTGATTCAAACCTGGTCGAGTGTATTAGAAAATCATTCTATTCAAACGGCTCAAGTTTTATTGACTCATGATGACCTGGCAGACCGTCGACGTTATTTGAACTCTTGCGATGCTTTGCAGCATTTAATTGACTGGCATGTGATTCCTGTCATTAATGAAAATGACACGGTATCGACTGACGAAATTCGCTTTGGTGATAACGACACCTTGGCTGCTATGGTCGCAGGTCAGGTTCATGCAGATTTGTTGATTATCTTGACCGATCAGCAAGGCATGTTTGACTCTGATCCACGTTCTAATCCAAATGCAAAACTGTTCCATACGGTTCGTGCTTTGGATGAAAGCCTGTTTGATATGGCCGGTGGTGGCGGAAAATTTGGTCGTGGTGGCATGTTGACCAAAGTTCGTGCGGCACGCTTGGCAGCGAAATCAGGTTGTCCAACACTGATCGCCAGTGGCGAAAGCGACAATGTGCTTGCGCGCTTAATGTCTGGTGAATTGCTCGGTACCTTGTTTATTACTGACAATGACCGTATTACTGCACATCAGCAATGGTTGGCTGCGCATCTGCAAACTGCAGGCCGTTTAGTCTTGGATGATGGCGCAGTTAAAGCGATTAAAGAAAATCATCGCAGTTTATTGCCTGTTGGGGTAAAAGCGGTGGAAGGTCATTTTGAACGTGGTGATGTGGTTGAATGTGTCGATTCACATGGTGGTCGTGTTGCTGTGGGGCGTGTCAACTTTAGTTCGCGCTCAGCTGAAATTGTGAAGGGTTTGTCTTCGGATAAAGTGCATCAGGTTTTAGGTGAAGCACGTTCTTTAGAAATGATTCATCGCAATCATATGGCGATCTACTAAGAATTTAGGTATTAAAAAAATCCTGCTTAAGAGCGGGATTTTTTTATGTGTGAATATTCTGAAATTAAAAAAAGGGAAGTTTTGTCTCTTGCTAACTCAGAATATATTCTGAGGATTCTTGTCTTCTAAAAGGAGAGGGAGCTTCCCTTAAGAAAATAGATAATTTGTGGAATAACAGTTCTCTTGTTCAAAAGAAGAAAAAGCTATAAGGCCTTATTTAAATTGAATCGACCCATTGGCGTTCACGGTGATTTTAGATTCACCCGCTGCTACGTCTTGAGCATCGACAGCTTCAGCACCTGAAAATTTCGCCATGTTGGCACGCATCATGACCGGTTGTGGGTACTGACCACTGGTATTCAAATTGAGATTAACCAGGTTATAACCCGATTTATTCCAGGCTTGGCTGAGCATTTGTGCACGTTGCTGAAAGTTTTTTGAAGCCTCAACCATCAGCTCATTCTCAACTTTTTTACGTTGTGCATCTGAAACGTTAAAGTTAATCGATTGAGTCTGGAAGTTTTGTTGAAGTTCACCGATCAATTGGCTCGCGGCTTTAAAGTTAGTACTTTCAATCTGAATTTCTGCACGACCACGCCATTCTTTCAACTTGCGGCTGTCATTGTCATAAATTGGATAAGTGGTTTGAGAACCGGTTTCTACTTTAACCTGTGGATATTTTCTGGCTAAAGCCATGGCTTGATTCATTAATTGCGTGATTTGTGACGCAAGTTCTGCAGGTTGTTTATTACTCTTTTCGATATATAAAACCGCATGCATTTCATCATTCGATACTTGGCGTGCAGCTTCTGCTTGTACATTGACGACGTTGTAATTCAGTTGTTCATTTTGTTGAGCAAAGGCAGTTGCACTGAAAGCAGAGGCTAAAACCAGAGTGGAGAGAGTTAAATAACGCATTTTTTTGACCTATTTTTGTAAGTGAAATTTGAATCTATATTGATGATATTAAAGTGTGTTTATGGTGAATTTTAGTAGAGTTTGTGGTGGGATTGTAAAAACAAGCTCAAAAAATCCCCTTCATTTTTATTTATAAAATTTAAGAAAAATTATACACTTATAACTTAATTTGAAAGAAGTTTTACTTTATTATACGACTTTACCAATAAAAGCATAAGAAAATGAGGTTTTCTTTCCCCTGTCACAATGTAAGATGATAATTCAACCTCTAGATTAGCTTGATATTTTTTTTGATGAATTAGGACGGATAAAGTGCCGAAAGTTGTTTATTTTTTAGAAAAATTCGGTATCATCCGCCCTCTAGTTATGACAAATAAATCGAAGTCTAACTAGAACTATAAAGCACCGAGTCAAAAGACCGCAAGTCACCCGACTTATTTCTTTTAACCCATATCAGAGATGGTAATTCGATATGAGCGTTTCTTCTGTAAATCCTGCCCCTAAGTCTACTAACGAATACTATTTGACTCGCCAAAGCCAGATGGAATCCAATGTTCGTAGCTATCCACGTAAATTACCGTTAGCGATAGCAAAAGCCTTAGGCTGCTGGGTTACTGATGTTGAAGGTACTGAGTACCTCGATTGTTTAGCTGGGGCAGGGACATTGGCTTTAGGCCATAATCACCCTGCGGTCATCCAAAGTATTCAAGACACTTTAGCAAGTGGCTTGCCATTACATACTTTAGATTTAACAACGCCTTTAAAAGATGCTTTTACTGAAGCACTACTTGAGCAATTACCTGGTGGTAAAGAAGAGTATTGTCTACAGTTCTGTGGTCCGTCTGGTGCAGATGGTACGGAAGCAGCAATTAAATTAGCAAAAACCTATACAGGTCGTAGTACTGTGATCAGCTTCTCTGGTGGCTATCATGGGATGACGCATGGCGCTTTAGCCATGACAGGTAACTTGTCTGCTAAAAATGCGGTAAATGGCTTAATGCCAGGCGTACAGTTTATGCCATATCCGCATGAATACCGTTGCCCATTGGGCATTGGCGGTGAAGCAGGTGTAGATGCTTTAACTTACTTCTTCGAAAACTTTATTGAAGATGTAGAAAGTGGTGTAACCAAGCCAGCAGCCGTGATTCTTGAAGCAATTCAAGGTGAAGGTGGTGTGGTTACAGCACCAACCAAATGGTTGAAGAAAATCCGTGAAGTGACTGAAAAACACAACATCGTGCTTATTCTTGATGAAGTTCAAGCTGGTTTCGCACGTTCAGGTAAAATGTTTGCCTTTGAACACGCGGGTATTGAACCTGACGTTGTGGTGATGTCTAAAGCGGTGGGTGGTAGTTTGCCGCTTGCAGTGCTCGGTATTAAACGTAAGTTTGATGCTTGGCAGCCTGCTGGTCACACAGGAACTTTCCGTGGTAACCAATTGGCGATGGGTACTGGTCTTGCAACGATCAAAACCATTAAAGAACAAAATCTTGCGCAAAATGCACAAGAACGTGGTGACTTTTTACAAGCTGAATTGAAAAAATTAGCAGTTGAATTCCCATGTATCGGTAACGTACGTGGCCGTGGTTTGATGATTGGTGTTGAAATCGTGGATGAACGCCAACAAGCCGATCATATGGGTTCATTACCAGGTGATTCTCAATTGGCTGCTGCGATTCAAGCTGCATGTTTCGACAATAAATTGTTGCTCGAAAAAGGTGGTCGTAACGGTACAGTGATTCGTTTACTTTGCCCACTCATCATCACGCATGACGAATGTGTTGAAGCGATTGCTCGCTTTAAGAAAGCAATTGCTGAAGCGCTTATTGCTACTCGAGGCGCATAATACATGGTAGATTTTGCAGAACACCGTAAAGCGTTATTCTGCAATGATGCAGGTTCTATTGCTGACTATCAGTCAGCAATGGACGAAGCGGTAAAAGCCGTTTCAGCATGGTTGCAAAATGACAAAATGTACACTGGCGGCAGCATTAAAGAGCTACGCAGTGCAATTGCATTTCATCCTTCAAAAGAAGGGATGGGCTTACACAAATCTCTTGAGCGTATGGTTGAGCTTTTCTTAAATAAAAGCTTGAAAGTACATCATCCGAATTCACTTGCGCATTTGCATTGCCCGACCATGGTCGCGAGCCAAATTGCAGAAGTGTTGATTAATGCAACTAACCAGTCTATGGACTCATGGGATCAAAGCCCTGCCGGTTCATTGATGGAAGTTCAGCTGATTGACTGGCTTCGTCAAAAAGTCGGTTATGGTGCAGGTCAGGCAGGTGTATTCACCTCTGGCGGTACGCAATCGAACTTGATGGGCGTTTTACTGGCACGTGATGCTTGCATCGCGAAAAACTGGAAAGATGAAAACGGTAATCCGTGGTCTGTTCAGCGTGATGGTATTCCTGCTGACGCTATGCGTAACGTTAAAGTGATTTGTTCTGAAAATGCGCATTTCTCTGTGCAAAAGAACATGGCGATGATGGGCATGGGCTTCCAGTCTGTGGTGGCTGTTCCTGTGAATGAAAATGCACAGATGGACGTTGCTGCTCTTGAAGCGACAATAGCTCGCCTTCAAGCAGAAGGTAAAATCGTTGCATGTGTGGTTGCGACCGCAGGTACAACTGATGCCGGTGCGATCGATCCATTAAAAGCGATTCGTGACATTACCAACAAATATGGCGCGTGGATGCACATCGACGCAGCATGGGGTGGGGCACTGATTCTTTCGAATGAGTTCCGTTCAATGCTGGATGGTATCGAGTTGTCTGATTCAGTGACACTGGATTTCCATAAGCATTATTTCCAAACCATTTCTTGTGGCGCGTTCTTGTTGAAAGATGAAGCGAACTACCGTTTCATGCATTATGAAGCTGAGTACTTAAACTCTGCTTATGATGAAGAACATGGCGTTCCAAACTTGGTGTCTAAATCATTACAAACAACCCGTCGTTTTGATGCGTTGAAATTGTGGATGACGGTTGAGGCACTTGGTGAAGAGCTTTATGGTTCGATGATCGATCATGGTGTGAAGTTGACTCGCGAAGTGGCTGACTACATCAATGCAACTGCTGGTTTAGAGATGCTGGTTGATCCACAATTTGCTTCTGTATTGTTCCGTGTGATTCCTGAAGGCTACCCAACAGAATTGCTGGATACACTAAACCAGAACGTTGCAGATGAATTGTTTGCACGTGGCGAAGCAAATATTGGGGTAACCAAAGTGGGTGAAGTTCAATCATTGAAGATGACTACACTCAGCCCTATTGCAACTTTAGATAACGTGAAGAATCTTTTACGCTTAGTGCTAGAAGAAGCTGATCGTATCAAAGGTCCAATTCAAGCCGGTACATATAAACCTGCCATCGACTAATCGATGTAGTTGTTTGTTGTATTAAAGAAAAAGAAGATCAATTGATCTTCTTTTTCTTATTGTAGGCGTAACTTTTAGCTCTAGTTAAGGAGTTCATGCGATGGTACCGTGTCATATTGTGAATAAAATTTTAAATTGAGTTACTTAGAGGGTGCCTCACTTTTCAGGAATGAAAACTAACAAAAATCCTTTGTTGCACTGAAGGAACTTCTTTTTGAAATCATTTTAAGATTGATACTCGTAGAAATTTAGGCCGCAAAGAGCGGACTAAAGCCCATTTTTCTCAACAGTTTACGGTACATACTCGAACTGCGATCTGCTGGGAAATGCGCTTCTAATGATAAATCTAAAGGTAGATATTCAGGTTTCTGATTTTCAACAATAAGTCGATCTTCCTCAAAAATTTTTAAATTAAACTCGTAAGCATCTTCAACCGGTAAGTCTTTGTCATAATTACGGCAAATCGGTGCAAATAGCCGCGTCGAACGCGCTGTCATTGGAGATGCTGCATTCATAATGACTTGTCGTGCATTGTTGGGAAAATGAATGGTTAAAGTTGCGGTAAAGGGTAAGCTGATTTCAAAATGTCTGAGCCATTTGAAATCTTGCTGACCACGTTGATCTAGTCCAATCGGATAACGTCCAACACTACTGATATAATCTGCAGAAAAGCCATAATCGGTTTCAGTCGTTGTATAGTCTGGCACTTCTACATTATCCGGATCGCCAAAAGTATCTGGATGCACCCAGGCAAAATGAGCCACATCAATAAAGCCTTCGAGCTGTCTTCCTGCAAAGCAGTTAATGTCTACTTGGGGGCAAACCAGTTGCTGGTATTCAGCATCCTCCCAAAAGGGCATGACTGGAATATTGGGTTCAGCATCTTTTGCTGCAGTCAGCGAACACCAAATCAAACCATAACGTTCCACTGCAGCATAAGTTTTTAGATTAAAGCGATCTGAAATTTTGTGTTGAGGATGTGCAGGAATGCGGTTGCATTTACCCTCGCTGCCAAATCGTAAACCATGATAACGACAGACTACGCCTTGAGCATCATTTTTGCCCAAGCTTAAAGGAACACCCCGGTGAGGGCAGGCATCTTTGGCAACAATTAACTCGCCATTCATTTTATAAATCACCAGGGGAATGTCCAGCAGCGTGGTTCCCAACGGCTGATCGGTAATATCACGGGCAAGGGCAATCGGATACCAATGTTGCGCCAATAAATGCCAATCATGTTCCTCAAATGTCATATGTATGGGTAAATCAGGATTAAAAGTGGCAATATTTTTACTATTCATAACGGAATCTTTTTTTTTCTTGATCTTGAGTTTGAATATAAAACAGCGCCCCATTCTATGAAATTTCAATTAACTTGATCAGTGATTGCAAAAATTAGAACAGTGAGGCGATGTTGAAAATAAATAAGTTAAATGAACATAGGTCATCATGGTTTCATTTAAGAAGGATATACGCAGCAATCGACTAAGGTCATGGTGTTATGAAAAGAGGTTTTTAAGACTTCTTTTTTGTCAGTAAAAATTTAATCAGACACTCTTTGTAAGTTCAAAAAATAAAATAGATATGAAGTAAATTGATCAAAATGATGAGATACATAAATCAATGCTTGAATAATAAGCAATGGTTTTTGATGACAGTAAATGAATTATTACAATTATAATGCTGCAAAAATAAAAAAATTATCAGATTAAATGTGATGTTATTTATTGATTTATATAACTTTATAATTATAAAAAAAAGACTTTTTTAATTATCATTAAAACGTCACATAGCTGTAACTTCTTTGTCATATTATAAAATCAAAATGCAGCTATCGAAAAAGTACAAAACTTTATAAAAAAGTAGCGTACTTCAAAATTGCATCTAATGAAGAGAGAAGAGAATGCGCTTAAATCACATCGCACTTGCTTTAGTAGTTTCAGGGGCAGCTGTAGCAACAACAGCAAATGCAGCTCGTGACACCATCCAGATCGCTGGTTCTTCAACTGTTCTACCTTACGCAAGTATTGTAGCAGAAGAATTTGGTAACACTTTTCCACAGTTTAAAACACCGGTTGTAGGTTCTGGTGGTACATCTGGCGGTTTGAAGCAATTCTGTCAAGGCGTGGGTGACAACACCATCGACATCGCCAATGCATCTCGTAAAATTAAAGATTCTGAATTAGCTGCATGTAAAAAAGCAGGCGTGAATCAAGTGATTGAAGTTAAAGTGGGTTATGACGGTATTGTATTTGCGTCTAATTCAAAGAAAGCATCTTATAAATTACGCCCACAACATGTATTTGCAGCACTTGCAGCAGAATTACCATCAAATGGTAAATTGGTTGCAAACCCGTATACACGTTGGAACCAAATTGATAAAGCACTGCCAAATGAACCAATTACATTGGTAATTCCAGCATCTAACCATGGTACACGTGAAGTGTTCCAAGAAAAAATGGTTGAAGCAGGTTGTGAATCTTACGCATATTTCAAAAATTTAGATAAAGATGCACAGAAGAAAGCATGTTCTAATTTCCGTAAAGATGGCAAAGTGATTGAAATTGCAGGCGACTATACTGAAACACTGGCACGTTTAAAAACTTCTCCAAGTGCGGTAGGTGTATTTGGTCTAGGTTTCTATGATCAAAACCGTGACAAATTACGTGTAGCGACAGTAAACAATGTTGTGCCATCAGAAAAAACGATTCTGAATGGTTCTTACCCAGTATCACGTCCATTGTACTTCTACGTGAAAGGTGAGCACCTTAAATCAATCAAAGGCTTACAACAATATTCTGAATACTTCTTAAGTAAGAAAGTTTCAGGTAAAGGTTCTAAGCTGGAAAAAGCGGGTTTGATTTCAATGTCTGATAGTGAACGCGCAAAAACTCTTACAGCTTTAAAAGCTGGTAAAGCGGTTAAGTAATTAGAAATGAACGAGGCTGGTGCTAGATAATTTCTAGCATCAGCTTTTTTGCATAGACAAGGTTTTTTCAAAGCATGAAAATTGAAAAAATGCCGGAGAATACATGAATCTGCTACTCATAGGTGTGTTATTGGCATTGATTGCCGTAGCCTATCAAATCGGGTTATCTAAAAGCCGTAGCCTGGCAGGTAAGGGAAATAACTCTGCGAAGTTGCACTCTCGACCTGGATATTACGGTGCGTTGGTGGCTTTATGGTGTGGTATCCCTGCTTTTTTAATTTTACTGGTTTGGAACATTGTCGAACCGAATATTTTACGACATGTGATTTTAAATAATATACCTGCAAATATTGCAGTAACATTAGATCAATCTGGCATGGAAGTTGTGATTGACCGTGTTCAGGCCATTGCCTCTGGTTTTGGGGTCAGTGATAAAGCCGCAGCCTATGAAATTGCCGCAGCACAACAGTTATCAAGAATTGAAAACATTAGTTCTTTTGCTAAATTGGCCGTGGTGATCTGTGCCGCTTTAGCGGGTCTGGTTTTGGCAAAAAAACGTGTAGCGCAACAATATCGTGCACGTAACCAGGTCGAAAAAACCATTAATGTGGCTTTAGCCTTATGTTCTGGTGTAGCAATTTTAACCACTATCGGCATTGTGATGTCGATGTTTAGTGAAGCCATGCGCTTCTTTAATTTCGTCAGTCCACTCGATTTCTTCTTTGGTACAGAATGGAATCCGGGTTTTAGTACATCAGGAAATGCCGAAGGAAGTTATGGCTTATTGCCGCTGCTTTGGGGCACGCTGATGGTCAGTGGTATCGCTTTATTAGTCGCAGTGCCAGTCGGTTTGATGATTGCAATCTATTTGGCTGAATATGCATCCTCTGGCTTTCGTTCTTGGGCAAAACCGGCGATTGAAGTTTTAGCCGGCATCCCGACCATCGTTTATGGTGTATTTGCATTAATGATTATTGGCCCATTCTTTAAAATGCTTGGAGCAAGCATTGGGCTAGAAATTAATGCCACCAGTGCCTTAACCGCAGGTTTCGTGATGGGGATTATGATTATTCCGTTTGTATCTTCGCTTTCAGATGACATTATTACCCAGGTACCGCGCTCGCTACGTGATGGTTCTTTGGGACTCGGTGCAACCAAGTCGGAAACCATTCGTCAGGTAGTGTTACCTGCAGCCTTGCCGGGCATTATTGGTGCATTTTTACTTGCAGCCTCCCGTGCCATTGGTGAAACCATGATCGTGGTTCTGGCGGCAGGGAATAGCCCATTACTGCATGCCAATCCGTTGGAAGCGATTTCAACCGTGACCATTACTATCGTCAATCAACTTACAGGTGATACCGACTTTGCCAGCCCACAAGCATTGGTGGCATTTGCATTGGGTTTAACCTTGTTTGTGATTACTTTAGGTTTGAACATCGTTGCACTGTATATCGTGCGTAAATATCGCGAGCAATACGAATGAGTACTTCTAATACATCTTCCATGGATCAGGCACGTGATCCACGAGTTTCTGCTGAATTGCGCGAAAAACGTAAACAAAGAATTAGTAGTTCTTTGGCAAAGCGTCATCGCAAAGAAAAAATGTTCCGCATATTCGGCTTCTCTGCAGTCATTACCGGTCTGTTTTTTGTGGTACTGCTATTCGGAAGTATTCTGGCAAAAGGCTTACCGGCATTTTGGCAAACCAGTATGACGGTTCCGGTCTATTTTGATCCAACTGTAATTAATGCGGGCGCGAAGCCTGTCAAAAAAGCAGGCGAATCTCCTGCTCATTTTCAAGAGCGCTTTATCGCTTGGCAAACTGAAATGGGGATGGTGGATTGGGATGCTTTAATCGTGAACGGATTAATTGCAAAAGACCCGAGTATTGCGTCTAAACGCGATGAGCTTGCAAGTCTGTATACCAGCTCGGAAGCTTACCGTGTACGTGATATGGTACTTGCAGATCCAGCATTGGTTGGTCAAAAGAAAGATTTGAATATTTTGGCTGATGCCAATGTTGATGTATGGTTAGCAGGAAATATTGATCGCTCATTACCTGATGACCAGCAGCAATTAAGCCCGGAAATTCGCCAACTGGCTGATGATTTAAAAGCCAAAGGTGTGCTTGAAAATACCTTTAATACCAATATTTTTACCAATCCAGACTCGCGTAGTTCTCCTGCAACTTCTGGTTTGGCCGGCGCATTCATGGGCTCCTTGTTCATGATGCTGATCGTGATTTTTATCTCGATTCCAATTGGTGTGGCATCTGCCATTTATCTGGAAGAATTTGCACCGAAAAATTTCATTACTGATGTCGTGGAAGTAAATATCAATAACCTTGCAGCCGTACCATCCATCGTATTTGGTCTGTTGGGTGCTGCCATTTTTATTGGTTGGATGCAGTTACCGATTTCTGCGCCTTTGGTCGGTGGTTTGGTACTCAGTCTGATGACACTTCCAACCGTGATTATCACCACGCGTGCATCGCTTAAAGCTGTACCGCCATCAATTCGTCAGGCGGCATTGGGCTTGGGTGCTTCTCGAGTACAAACGGTATTTCACCATGTATTGCCACTGGCGATACCGGGTATCTTAACCGGTGCGATTATTGGTGTGGCACAAGCCTTAGGTGAAACAGCACCGCTGCTCCTGATTGGTATGAGTGCCTTTGTTGCGAGTATTCCGGCTTCACCACTCGATCAATCCACAGCATTACCGGTACAAATTTTCTTATGGCAGGGCAATGAATTACGTAACTTCTTCGAAGGACGTACCGCTGCTGCAATTATTGTCTTACTTGCACTGATGGTGGGCTTAAATAGTCTGGCAATCTGGTTACGTAAGAAATTTGAAGTACGCTGGTAGGAAAGGGCAATATATGAATACTGTAACAGCGATGTCAAAAACAAATTCCTTAGAGCAGGATGAATCCGTGAATCAAGATCAGAAACAATTTACCTCACCCGAAGTAGATAACAAACGTCAAGGCACTTCATTTGTTTCGCAATTTGATACCCATCCTTCGGCTAAAAAAGAAAACCAAACATCCAATGTTAAAATAAGCACTTCGGATGTCCATGTTTACTATGATCAAGCAGAAGCCATTAAAGGTATTGATATCAATATCTACGAAAATGAAGTGATTGCTTTCATTGGTCCATCTGGTTGTGGTAAATCGACTTTTCTACGTACTTTAAACCGTATGAATGACACCATTGATTCGTGTCGCGTGACGGGTAAGGTGATGTTGGATAATCAGGATATCTATGATCCAAACCTGGACGTGGTATTACTTCGTGCTCAAGTCGGCATGGTGTTCCAAAAACCAAATCCATTCCCGAAATCAATTTTTGATAACGTGGCTTATGGTCCAAAACTTCACGGTTTGGCACGTGACAAATACGACCTTGAAGAAATTGTTGAAAACAGCTTGCACAAAGCAGGTCTTTGGGATGAAGTCAAAGACCGTTTAAACCAACCGGGTACAGGTCTTTCAGGTGGTCAGCAACAGCGTTTATGTATTGCACGTACTATCGCGGTGAGCCCAGAAGTGATTTTGATGGACGAACCGTGTTCAGCACTGGATCCGATTGCAACGGCAAAAATTGAAGAACTGATTTCAGAGCTTTCTACGCAATATACCATTGCCATTGTGACGCATTCGATGCAACAGGCAGCGCGTGTATCTGACCGTACGGCTTACTTCCATCTAGGTGATTTGATTGAAGTGAACTCGACTGAAAAAGTCTTCACTCAGCCAGATCATCAGTTGACTGAAGCTTATATTACTGGTCGTTTTGGTTAATCAAATGACTGTATTGAAAAAGAGCCGAAAGGCTCTTTTTTTATTGAATCATCAATTTTTTGATCAAATATTTTTGTTTAAAAATGAAATGCAACGTGTTCAGCTAGTCATCATTTAACCTTGATTTTTTATCCGATGATTATCTTTAGGCATGTATTTTTATGCTGGGAAAATGTTTTGCTGTATAAAGTACTTAAAGGAAAAGAATCTCTGCAATTGGATGATTTATAAAATTCATATTGAATTTTCAATGTTTTGACCTCATGTTAAAGACAACCGCAGATACAATTAGAGAAATCATTTTATATGTTATTCCATAACCCTAAATTACCGGCTGAAATTCGAATCAGCCATTTAAATGCGCGCGTAAATGAACAACGTAAAAAAATTGCGCAAGCCACAGCATCTAAATTTGAACTCTTGCAACTCACTCAACAGCTTTCAAAAGAAGCCAAGTTACGTAAAAAAAATAATCAAAAAATTTATGTACTCGATTTTAAGGGTGATACCGCTGCATCTGCTGTAGAAAGTTTACGTGAAGAAATCACCCTAATTTTAGCGACAGCAAAAGCAGGGCGTGATCGTGTGGTTGTTCGTCTGGAAAGTCCGGGTGGTATGGTGCATGGTTATGGTCTGGCGGCTGCACAATTGGTACGTCTGCGTGATGCCGGTTTTAACCTGACGATTTGCGTCGACAAGGTTGCAGCAAGTGGCGGTTATATGATGGCATGTATTGCCAACGAAATTGTTTCTGCGCCATTTGCCGTTGTGGGTTCAATTGGTGTGGTTGCTCAAGTGCCCAACTTCAACCGCTTATTGAAAGACAAACATATTGATTTTGAGCTTTATACTGCAGGTGAGTTTAAACGTACCGTAACCATGTTTGGCGAAAATACCGCTGAAGGTAAAGCCAAATTTGAAGAAGAATTGCAACAAACCCATGAGTTGTTCAAACACTTTGTTGAAAAATACCGTCCACAACTGAATGTGGAAAAAGTCGCAACAGGTGAGCATTGGTATGGAAAAGATGCGCTTGAATTAAACTTGGTCGATAAACTGCAAACCTCAGATGAATATCTGCTGGGTTTATTGGCACAGCATGATGTGTATGTGCTTGATATGCGTCGTAAACCAACTTTGGGTGAAAAGCTGGGCTTGCAAGCTGCACAAATTGCAGATGGTTTGGTGCCTGCAGTGATGAATAAGGTCATGGAAACGTTGTCAAAAGCGAGTGCGAATGTCATTCAACTGCGTGATCCTAAGCTTTAATTTAAAGTGATCTTAAATTGATCTTCTGATTTTAAAATGGCGCTCTAATGAGCGCCATTTTTTTGACTGTGTCTTAATATTCAACTCAGCTTGAGCTGCTATGCTGCAATTAAAATACAGTCAACCAAGGTTTTTTATGGCTCAGAACACAACAATATCTTCTACAGATTTACTGATTCGATTTTTGCATATCATCATCATTTTGAGCTTTACTGGGGCTTATCTCACGGGGGATGCAGAAGAATGGCATCAAGTGCATATGGCATTTGGCTATACACTCGGTATTAGCCTGATCTTAAGAATTTTATGGCAATTTTTTGCTCCTCGACTTGCCCATACTCAGCCTTCGGGAGTGAACCGTCGATTTTATGTGATCAAGCCATTTGTACAGCGCTATTGGACACAGCCGCAGCAATGGCTTTCCCCGACATTTTTAAAAGCAGCTAGTTCCAGCTTATTTCAGCTCAGCATACTGGGTGTTTTTTGCCTGTTGCCCTTAACTGTACTGGCAGGATTTTTAACAGACTATACGCAGAGCCACAGTTTAAAAGAAGTGCATGAGCTATTCGCCAATCTGTTTTTAGCGAGTGTATTGCTACACTTGGCAGCACTGACACTAAATAGTGTTCTGCTTAAAAAATGGCTGGCAAAGCGTATGTTTTGGGGGACAGAATCGCATTCATGGTTCACCCTGTTTACTTTAGTTCTGTCACTGGGCGTGTTGGTCGCTTTTTGGTTGTGGTACTTTAGCTAGGCTTTTATACCGACACCAGCATAGATGAAGCAGACCGTAGCTTGCAGCCCCAAGTGTTGCAAGCAGCATATCCATATGTGCATCCCAGACATCGCCCTGCTGGCCATTGTAGTTTTCCGCATCTTCAGGCGATAAACCAATTGCAATCAGCCATTCAAGCCATTCATAAATTAAACTGGTGGCCATGATAAACTGGACCACCAATAAAAACAGCGTGAAGGGTTTAGCTTCAGGCAGCCATACATGAAACAGTCTCAGTAGCACGGGGTAGAGCAGTACACCACAGGCAATATGCACTAAACGGTCATACATATTGCGTGACCAGCCCATCGATTGATTGAGGTCAAAACTGAACAGTTGAATTAGCCATTCGTTATAGGGCACATAGGAATACAGGTAATGTGCTCCCACAATATGAATCAGTAAAAAAATAAGATAGAGTGCAAAACTGTAAAAACTCAGGCCGATTTTCTTCTGGGTAAACAACAAGGCAGCGAGCATAAATACTGTGCCGAGCTGATGCAGGATATATGCTTCAAATTCTAAAGGACGAATACTTGCGATCACTATGGCAATGGTTATAAAACCTAAACCAAGCCAGTGTTTTAAGGTGAGTTGGTATTCAATCATCTTATTGTTTTCGACTATAAAGTAGTGGAATTATAATAAAAAAGCGAAGCCGAAGCTTCGCTTTTTCTAGCTAAAATCTAATTAGATTTTAGCGATTAACTCTTTAATTTGTTTCGCTTGCTCAGCTGCATTACCTGTATAGGTTGCAGGTGTCATCTCAGCCAAACGTGCACGATCCGCAGCAGGAACAGCTTCAAGTTCATTACCATTTACGAAGTTCACCATCATTTCGCGAGTCATTGCTTGACCACGAGTCAGGGCTTTTAATTTTTCGTATGGTTTTTCTACGTTGTAACGACGCATAACCGTTTGGATTGGTTCAGCCAATACTTCTTGAGCATGGTCTAAATCTTCAGCAATACGCGCAGCATTTAGCTCTAATTTGCCAATACCTTTTAAGCAAGCTTCAAAAGCAATCAAGCTTTGTGCAAAACCAACACCCATGTTACGAAGAACAGTAGAGTCAGTTAAGTCACGTTGCCAGCGAGAAATCGGAAGTTTTTCACCCAAGTGAGCCAATACTGCATTGGCCAAGCCTAAGTTACCTTCAGAGTTTTCGAAGTCAATCGGGTTGACTTTGTGTGGCATAGTCGAAGAACCAACTTCACCTTCTTTCAAACGTTGTTTGAAGAAACCTAAAGAGATGTAACCCCAAACGTCACGGTTAAAGTCGATCAAAATCGTGTTGAAACGACGTAACGCATCAAAAAGTTCCGCCATGTAATCATGTGGTTCAATTTGAGTAGTGTACGGGTTGAACGCTAAACCTAAAGATTCAACAAAAGCTTGTGAATGTGCAGGCCAGTTAATTTCTGGATATGCTGAATAATGTGCATTGTAGTTACCTACAGCACCATTGATTTTACCGAGCAATTCAACATGGTTAAATTGTTTGATTTGGCGTGCAAGGCGGTAAGCCACGTTTGCCATTTCTTTACCCAAAGTGGTTGGGCTTGCAGTTTGACCATGCGTACGAGACAACATTGGTTGTTCAGCGTGAGTTTCAGCCAGAGTCGCAATTGCATCGATAATGCTTTGCATAGAAGCAACAAGAACATCACGACCATTTTTTAACATTAGGGCGTGAGACAAGTTGTTGATGTCTTCAGAAGTACATGCAAAGTGAATGAATTCACCAGCATCTTTCAATTCATCAATGTGTGCAATTTTTTCTTTAAGAAAGTATTCAACCGCTTTCACATCGTGGTTAGTGGTACGTTCAATGTCTTTAATGCGGTTTGCATCATCTTCAGAGAAATCAGCCACAATTGCATCTAGAGCAGCATTGGTTGCTGCTGAAAAAGCTGGAACTTCAGTGATTTCAGGACGGTTTGCAAGCGCTTGTAACCAGCGCACTTCAACAGTCACACGAGCATGGATTAAACCAAACTCAGAGAGGAAAGGACGGAGAGCATCACATTTGCTCGCGTAGCGTCCATCTAATGGAGAAAGTGCGGTTAAAGCGTTCATAGCGATTCCTTAAACTTTGGAATTGAGGGGGCCGAATACGTTTCAAAAATGTGTTGCGTTGAAAATTAAAACGGAGCAAACAAGGTACGAAATGCAAAGAATAGCGAGACTATTTTTAAACTTCGTAATGCAGTTTGAAATTGTTTTAATATCAACCCTGCGGGACTCGAATATTTTTTATGCTACTTCGTTATGCTTTGCTCACTTAGAACAACTAAGTTTTACAAACCATGCCTCGTATCATTAAAAAATACTCATTGTTGCAATCATTTTTGCAGCATATACGGTCCCTATGTAAAACAAAGCCCGCACAACATCAGTTAAACCACCTGATACTGTAAACGGGCAAGATCTTGAATATCTTGAAGCAGCTTACGCTTGCTGAAAATCATGCCCCATGAACTGCCACCCATCTGACGCCATAAGTGCGCCAGTTGTAGGCCAGTAAACAGGGAAGCGCGAATACGGTTGGTATGAGAAGTATCTTTAAACGCTTGGGCGTTGCCTTTGACCATAATGCGCGGATTAATTTGTCCTGCAGTTTCGACATAGGTTTGAGCAAGATTGGCAATAATGCTGGGATGTAAATAATTATTATCAAAAAATGAAAGTTGCTTTAATATTTTTTGTTGTGACTTTTCAATAATTTCCACAAATTTTGGATTGCTATAAACTTTTTTCTCTAACTGTAATAGCGCCATGGCATAGCTCATCGGCAACTTGGCACTAGATAATTTAGGTAAACGAGATTTGGGAGAGGGGTTAAACGGTTGGTTAATACTATTTTCTAAAGTTTTTAAACCGAGGGAAATATCGGCAAGCTGATTAAAAAAATCTAAAGTTTGGCAGGATTCATTGGCGGTAGGACGAATATTCAGGCTGGCTTTGATGAGTTGTTCCAAATAGAAACTGCCACTTTCACCGACACTCTGCTGTCCCGACATGGCGGTCATATGGGTCAGCTGTGTCGATTGAAACACAGCTGCCAACGCCAAAGCCCGATTTTGGCGTACATTCAAAGTTTGAGGCTGTTGAAAGGGTAACTCAGCCATGCCTATCGCTTCCTTTTAAATAAAATCAGGTTTTGGTGCATTGGTATGATGAATCACACCGCCACCTAAACAAACTTCATCTGCGTAGAACACTACACTTTGTCCTGGAGTCACCGCACGTTGCGGCTCATCGAATTCCACTCTTACGCCGTTTGGCATACTGTTGTCTTTATAAATGACGCAAGCTTGATCAGGTTGACGGTAACGAGTTTTAGCCGTACAGCGGAAACCAGTTTCTGGAATTTCTTGCTCACCCGCAACCCAGTCAATCGCTTCACTCCAAAGTATAGTACTTTGCATCAGTGGATGCTCATGACCCTGACCAATAACAAGGCGGTTGTTTTCAATATCTTTATATAAAACAAACCATGCGCCTTCAGCTTCGCCTTTAAGACCACCTAGGCCGATGCCGCCTCGTTGACCGAGGGTATAGTACATTAAGCCGTGATGTTCACCAACCTCTTTACCTGTATCTAGATAAATTTTTCCAGCTTGAGCAGGTAAATACTGTTTTAAAAAGTCATTAAAACGACGTTCGCCAATAAAGCAAATGCCGGTTGAATCTTTTTTCTTCGCTGTTGCAAGACCCAATTCTTCCGCAATACGACGAACTTCCGGTTTTTCAATTTCACCCACAGGGAACAAAGTCTTGTTAATTTCACGACCATGTACAGCATGTAAGAAATAAGTTTGATCTTTGTTTTGGTCAAAGCCGCGTAATAAAGGTGCGTATTCTTCACCGCGCGAATTTGTTATGGTTTCACCACGACGGCAGTAATGACCTGTTGCAATAAAGTCTGCACCCAGGTTAATCGCATGGTCTAGAAAGGCACGAAATTTGATTTCTTTATTACATAAGATATCCGGGTTTGGCGTACGACCGGCAGCATATTCAGCAAGGAAATGCTCAAAAACACGATCCCAATATTCCATGGCAAAGTTGGCTGTATGCAATTTGATGCCGATTTTGTCACAAACGGCTTGCGCATCGGCCAAATCTTCCATAGCCGTGCAATATTCCGTGCCGTCATCTTCTTCCCAGTTTTTCATGAAAAGTCCTTCAACCTGATATCCTTGTTGAAGAAGAAGCGCTGCAGAAACAGAAGAATCTACACCACCAGACATACCGACGATGACACGTTGTTGCATAGGATTAAGCATCCAAAGTTGAAATTAAGGGAGAATTTTGGTGCTCGTAAATGAGCGATAAAGGGTATTTTTTGCCTGAAAGAGCATCTTCAATGGCTTTAATTACCAAGGGGCTACGTGCTCGTGCAGATTCTTTCAGTTCATCCAAAGTCATCCAGACTGCGCCAATGATTCCTGTATCTAATGTTGCATGTTCATCATGTGCAATCGATTTTGCTAAAAAGCAGAAACGGAAATAGGTGCGATCTGGAAACATTGGCGGGGTATAGGTATAAATACCTAGCAGTGATTCAATACTCACTGTATGTCCGGTTTCTTCCATGGTTTCGCGAATGGCAGCATCAATAATGGTTTCGCCACATTCGATATGACCCGCAGGCTGATTAAACACAGTATGTGTTACACCTTCTGTATGTTCTTCAACAAACAGAAATTTTCCGTTTTTTTCGACAACAGTTGCAACCGTAACGTGAGCAGTCCAAGCAGTCATTGAAAAGCACCATGGGATAAAAGGGCTATTCTACAAAATTTAGGGGGCGGTGGCTATGTTGTAAAAGCTTTTTAGTGCTTTTGACGATTTTTTGAATTTAAGTCATTATGAACTATTTTAATGTGAAAATTACTTAAAAGCCCAATCCATCGTGATTAGGCTTTTAATATGGGGTTAGATTAATTAAACTTTTAGAAAGTTGAGTTCATATACCATCGGCCTGAGCTTATCGGTAAGCTGCGTATAAGCAGCCTCAAAGTTCGAGAAAGATACTGGCATGTAATCCCCACTATTATTACGTGCCGTTAGGGCATTACGTACTTGAAACCAACCTACATCAGGGCGGTTTAATTTTAATTGCTCTCTAACCATGTGATTGTCAATATGAGTAAAGTAGGCTTGCCATAGCTTGCGACCTTCATCTAAAACTGATTGTGCCTCACTACTTATTACCTTGTCACTTAAGTATTGCACCATAAAATCACTTTCAAAGCGTTCCGGACTGCCGACCTCATCTTCAGTGAACGGGATAAAATGATTGACGATAGAGAGCCTGTAAATTATTTTGTGTAAGTTCCATTTTTTATAAATGATCTTTTAATCGATCATCGAACTGAATCGTAAACCAATTCATCGCTAAACGCCAATTTTGAATTGGCATTGTCCATTTTT
>NZ_JABERK010000054.1:0-709 GCF_013004315.1 Acinetobacter sp. ANC 5378 | reverse complement strand
TATTTTTCTTTCAATAAGCCAATTAAAGTTTCAATTCTTTTCCGCTGTCTCAAGTGGTATTCATCAGAAAAAGGCAATAGACTTACTCGCATATTCTTTCTAGGATAAGTAATTAAATCGATATTTTGCTCTAATAATTTGGTTTTTATCGATTTCCCAATATAACCTCTATCTCCATAAACAGTTGCCAATAAGCCATCAACTAATTCTTCGATTTTTCTAATGTCTGAAATGTGTCCAGTGGATAAAACTGTATTCACAATTTGTCCTTCACTATTCATGAGAAGGTGTAATTTGCAACCATAAAACCAGTCTATAGAACTTTTGCCACGAGAAGCAATATCGTCCAAAGCATGGTGACCTCTAGGAATTCTTTTGTTTTTACAAACAGGTAAAGGTGTTGAATCAATCCATAGATATTGACATGCTTGTCCTTTGCTTAAAGCACGGTGTAGTGCATGAATCGCAAGCTGATGTTGGTTAATCAGGCTGAGCATATTTTTATAGCAAGGCAAAGACTTAAATAATTTACTCTCAAATTGATAAAGCAATTGAAAAAATGTTTTAAAGTTATTTACTTGCGAGGTTTTATAACAAATTGCAATCGTCACAATTTCAGAGAGGGATAAGGTTGCTAATCGAATTCGTTTACGCTTATTTTCCTGCTTGAGAAATTGCCAATAGATCGGTTCAAATTTCTTAAAAAAAT
>NZ_JABERK010000053.1:0-98720 GCF_013004315.1 Acinetobacter sp. ANC 5378 | reverse complement strand
CATCGGGCTATTTCCGGTTTCCTAGCAGGCATATTTTCTTCTCTATGTGCTTATCAACTCTGTCAGAAGAATAAGCCAAAAATTCATGTCGTTAGAAATTTAGCTTATCCGTAACTAGGGTTAAATAGTAAAATGTTAGTCACGATATAATCCCTCCCAACCTCCCTTTAAAAAAGGGAGGAGCTCTGCTATTTGAAAAAAGTTAATGAAATATAGAGAGAGTTGGGGAGGATTTACGATTGAATCGCCGTGCCATAAGCAAACACTTCGACCATCCCGCCTTGCATGCCCAGTTCAGTGGTACTCAATCGCAAGCCCATAATATGGGTTGCGCCCATTTTTTCAGCTTCCAGTTTTAAACGCACAATGGCTTCACGTCGCGCACGTTCAACTACACTTTCATAACTGGTTAAACGGCCACCAAAAAAGTTCTCAATATTGGCAATCACATATTTAAAATAGTCATGGGAAATGACCACATTGCTATTGACCAGTTGCCCGGGATGCGAAGACGTTTTAAAGCGGCTATTATCCAGGGTGATATAAGCCAAACGCTGTTCTTGCTTATCCAGTTCAGTAAAATGTTTTTTTTCCGCGCGACGGCCAAATCCCCAGCCAATAGTAAATAAAACCAAAAAGATAATGATTTTTAATAGAAAAGCATCCATGACTTAACCTTGAGTCGGGAAGGGATCAGGAAGTTTGGTCGCATTTGGTTCCACAAGCACTGCAGTTCCATAAACAAAAAGTTCAGAAGCACCCGGGGCAATATTGGAAGTTGAAAAACGGATACCCACCACAGCGTTTGCACCGATTGATTTGGCTTTTTCAATCATACGGCTCATGGCTTCCTGGCGTGATTCTTCAAGTAATTCTGTATATGCGGTCAGTTCACCACCGACTATATTTTTTAAGCTGGCAAGCAGGTCGCGTCCAACATGCTTGCTGCGTACAGTGCTGCCATACACCACATCAATTTGACGGGTAATGGTATGTCCCGGAACAGATTCTAGATTACTTAAAAGCATTTTTTGATATTCAAATAAGAGAGGTTGTAGTGAAGATAGGAAATCAGGCTTTAAAAAGCAATAAAAAAGCCTGCATAGCGCAGGCTTTTTAACAACGCTAAAAAGTTATTCAGCGCTGTTTGCAGCTTTACGTTCAGCAGTAGATGCTGGCTGTTGAACCGCATCACCGGTGTTGGCTTTAATACCGCCACCGAGTGTTTTATAGACTTCAACCTGATTGTTCATGTTGGCTTGTTCAAGCAACAATAAACCTTGCTCAGCAGCATAAGACGCACGTTGCGCATCCAATACCGTCAAGTAACTGTCAATACCGGCACGGAAGCGGGCATTAGAAAGTCGGTAGGTGGTATTGGTTGCATCAACCAAACGGCGTTGTGCAGCCAAGCGGTCACCAATATTTTGACGTACTGCCAAGGCATCATTCACTTCGCGGAAAGCGGACTGAATTGATTTTTCATAGTCAGATAAGGCAATTTGCTGATCTGTTTCTGAAATCTTGATGTTGGCTTTGCGTGTACCCCAATCGAAGATTGGAAGATCAATACTTGGACCAATTGACCAGACAAATCCACCTGATTTAAACAGGTCACTTAAGCTGGTTGAAGCATAGCCTGCATTACCGGTCAAACTGATGGTCGGGAACAAGCGTGCTTTAGCCGCAGCAATATTTGCACCCGCTGCAGAAAGTTTGTATTCAGCAGCACGTACATCAGGACGGTTATTCAGCAGATCACTTGGTAGGCCAGCACTAAAGGCATTGCTTTTGCTAATACGGGTTACACGTTGAGTCGGTAACAAGTTTGCAGGAACTGCTTGACCTACCAGCAGGTTAAGCAAGTTCTGTGCTTGAGCAATTTGAGTCTTGTAATTTGCAACATCGTTACGCGCAGTTTCTACAGAAATCTGTGCCTGACGAACAGGCAGTTCACTGTCGATACCGACATCAAAACGTTTTTTGTTGAGGTTATAAGACTCAAGTTGTGCTTTTAATGTTTGATCTGCAAGTTTTAAATTTGCATTTGCAAACGAGTAGTTTAACCATGCTTGAGCAACCTGACCGACCAGCGCAATTTGAGTGGCATCACGTGCGCTTGACGTTGCTAAATACGTATCTAAAGCATTGTCTTTTAAGCTGCGAACACGACCCCAAAAGTCCAGCTCATAGGCAGTTACACCCAGACCAACATTGTAGCTGGTCATGGCACCAGTGTTGAGCGTGTCCTGACGAAGCACGCTGCCACTGGCACCAATGGTTGGAAGCTGGTTGTTCTGGGTAATTTGGTACTGTTGCTGCGCACGTTGAATATTCAATGCCGAAGTACGCAAATCACGGTTATTGGCTAATGCCAGATCAAGCACTTGTAATAAGCGTTGATCGGCAAAAAAGTCTTTATAACCTTGCTCAGCAATTGAAGGACCAGAAGCGGAGGTTAAATAACCTTGTTCTGGAATATTCGCTTGAGCTACGGGCTCTGGGCCACGCATGCTTTGACAAGCTGTCAAAGCAAGCGCAAGTGCAGATACCGCAATGCTACGACCTGAAATAGACCATACCTTTTGCATCACGATGCTTGCTCCTGATTATTTGTTTTTTTAGGTTTAAATTTAAAGATACTTCGAATCCAGACATAGAACACAGGAATAAAGAAGATACCCAATAACGTCGAACTGATTACGCCACCCAGTACACCATAACCGACCGAGTGTTGGCTACCTGCGCCCGCACCCGAAGCAAGGGCAAGAGGAAGTACACCAAAACCGAAGGCTAAAGTGGTCATGATGATTGGACGTAAACGCATTTTTGCTGCATGAAGGGTTGCTTCAAGTAAAGGCTCGCCTTTATCTTCTTGCAGTTCCTTGGCGAATTCTACAATCAAGATCGCATTTTTTGCAGCCAAACCGATGACGGCAATAATCGCAACCTGGAAGTAAATATTATTCGACAGGTTTGGATCTTTAAACAGAACCATACCCAAGAAAGTCAGACCCACTGCACCAACAATACCGAGTGGAATGACCAGCATGACTGAGAATGGAATTGACCAGCTCTCGTACAATGCGGCAAGACACAGGAACACGATCAGCATGGAAAGACCATAAAGCCCCATGGTTTGTGAGCCAGATTCACGTTCTTCTAAAGATAGACCTGTCCACTCATAGTCAAAGCCCTGCATGCCCATTTGTGGAAGTTTCGCAATGATTTCTTCCATTGCCAGCATCGCATCACCCGAGCTGACACCCGGAGCAGGCGTACCTTGAATGTTGACCGATGCAATACCGTTATAACGTTCAAGACGTGGCGAACCGTAAGTCCATTCACCTGTGGCAAATGCCGAGAATGGAACCATTTGACCAGAGTTGCTGCGTACGTACCATTTGTTTAAATCTTCCGGCATCATGCGTGCATCAGGAACGGCTTGAACATACACTTTCTTCACACGATCACGGTCGATAAAGTCATTAATGTATGAACCACCCCAAGCAATGCTCATGGTGCTGTTGATTTCAGAAATGCTGACGCCCATAGCGCTGGCTTTTTCATTATCGACATAGATTTTGTACTGTGGCGTATCTTCCTGACCGTTCGGACGCACACCCGCAAGGCGTTTGTCTTGCGCAGCCATACCCAGGATCATGTTACGTGCAGTGATGAGTTTTTCATGACCATTACCCGCAGCATCTTTTAACTGCAAGTTAAAGCCGGCAGAAACACCCAGTTCTGGCATTGCAGGAAGCTGCAATGGCATGACATAAGATGCATCTTTAGCAATTACGTTTAACGCCATACCACGTTGGATAATTGAACCAATCTGTGCTTCAGGTGTGGTACGTTCGCTCCAGTCTTTTAACTTAATGAAAGCCAGACCGGCATTTTGACCTACACCGGTAAATGAGAAACCTGCGACACTGAATACAGAGTCGACATTGGCTTTTTCACCTTCCATAAAGAAGCCAGTCATTTGATCAATGACTTTCTCGGTACGATCAAGGGTTGCATTCGGTGGAAGCTGAACCAGAGTCATGACCACGCCTTGGTCTTCATCTGGCAAGAATGAACTCGGCAAGCTTTTAAACAGGAATAACAAGCCTGCGATTACAACTGCGTAAATTACACCTGCAATGATTTTATGAATCAGCAGTTTTCCGACCCATTTTTGGTAGCCACTCGACATGCGGTCAAAGCTATAGTTAAACCAGCGGAAGAAGCGGGCAAAAACACTGTTGCTTTGTGGCTTGTCTTTTTCATGCTGTTTCAGCAAGGTCGCACACAGGGCAGGGGTAAAAGTCAAGGCTACAATCAGTGACAGAATCATGGCGGTCACTAGGGTAATCGAGAACTGACGATAAATTACCCCGGTGGTTCCGCTAAAGAACGCCATTGGGACGAACACTGCAGACAATACAGTTGTAATACCAATTAATGCACCAGAGATCTGACTCATCGACTTTTCAGTCGCTTCCACAGGATCAAGGTGTTCTTCCGCCATAATCCGTTCAACATTTTCGACCACAACAATCGCATCATCCACCAGAAGACCGATGGCAAGTACCATGGCAAACATGGTGAGCGTGTTAATGGAGAAGCCGAACAGGTTGATAATCGCGAATGTACCCAATACCACCACAGGCACAGCCATGGTTGGAATAAGCGTTGCACGCCAGTTCTGCAAGAACAGGAACATGACAATGAAGACCAGAATAATCGCTTCAACCAAGGTCTTAACCACACTTTCAATTGAAAGTTTGATAAACGGAGTCGTATCAAAGGCCAACTGATCTTTTAAACCACTTGGATAGTTTTTACGAAGTTGTACCAAGCGTTCTTCTACAGCAGTCGCTGTGTCTAATGCATTTGCACCAGTGGCCAATTTAATCGCTACACCGCCAGCAGGCTTACCATTGAATTTAGAGGTGAACTGATAGTTGTCCGAACCTAATTCAACTTTAGCAACATCACCAACAGTGACTTTTGCACCAGTACCGACATTTTTCAAGAAAATGTTTTTGAACTGTTCAGGCGTTTGTAAAAGACTTTGTGCGTTTACAGTTGCATTCAGTACTTGACCTTCAACAGCAGGCGCACCACCGAGTTGACCCACAGCGACTTGCGCATTTTGAGTACGTAAGGCAGCAACCACATCACTTGGAGTGAGTTGATAACTGCTGAGTTTTGCAGGATCTAACCAGATACGCATGGCATATGAACCACCAAATACCTGTACTTCACCCACACCCGCTACACGGCTAAGCGGTTCAGAAATATTTGAGTTCACATAGTCTTTAATGTCGGCATCCGTCAGTTCACCATTTGGCGAATAGAATGCAAGTACTTGTAGAAAGCTCGCACCTGATTTAGTGACTTTTACACCCTGACGTTGTACATCTTCAGGAAGTAACGCAGTCGCCGACTGTAATTTGTTCTGGACTTGAACTTGAGCAATATCGGGATCGATCCCTTGTTCAAAGTTCAAAGCAATCGATGCTTGACCGTTACCCGCACTATTTGAAGAAATATAGCGTAAACCGTCAAGACCGTTCATTTGCTGCTCAATGATCTGAGTCACTGTATTGGCTACAGTTTCAGCAGATGCACCTGGATAAGTTGCAGCAATGGTCACGGTTGGTGGAGCAATGGTCGGATATTGTGCAATCGGCATTTTGCTGAGGGTTAAAATACCCGCCAGCATAATCACCAATGCAATCACCCATGCAAAGATCGGACGATGAATAAAAAAATGAGCCATTTAGTCTACCCCTTATGTATTTGAAGTAGATTTTTGTTCAGTTTTTGGTTGTGCTTGCTGAGCAGGTTGAGCTGCTTTATTTGCTTCTGCTGCAGGTTGACCCGCACCTTGAGGCGCAGCAGCTTGAGGTTGGTAAGGTTTAGCAACCACAGTTGCACCTTCTTTAACTTTGGCAATACCATCAACAATCACTTTCTCACCTGTCTGTAAACCTTGAGTCACAATCCAGTCTTTACCTTGAACACCAGCAGTTTCAACAGGGCGTGTTTCAACAGTACCTTTGGCATTCACGATCATCGCAATCGCTTGACCAGTCGGAGTACGGGTAATCGCTGCTTGAGGAATCAAGATGGCATTTGGAATCACACCTTGTACAATTTTAGCAGTGGCATACATACCCGGAAGCAATAAATGATTCGGGTTCGGGAACACAGCACGTAAAGTCACGGTACCTGTTTCCGGATTTACACTTGCATCAGAAAATGCAAGACGACCTTCAACAGGGTAGTCGCTACCATCTTCAAGCTTAAGTTTGACTTTGGTGTTGTTACTGCTGTCTAAACTGCCTTGGCTCAATTGCTGACGTAAACGCAATAATTCAGCACTAGACTGGTTAATGTCGATATAGATTGGATCCAAACGCTGAACAGTCACTAATGGATCTGCTTGACTAGCAGTCACTAAAGCACCCACAGTCACTGTTGAACGGTTGGTTTGACCTGAAATAGGCGAACGAACTGTTGAGTAACCGAGGTTGATTTCTGCATTTTTGAGTTCAGCTTGTGTTGCAGCAACATCAGCTTCAGCCAGTTTTACCTGTGCAGCAATATCATCATATTCTTGTTTTGAAATGGCATTGCTGCCGACAAGTTGACGATAACGTCCTTCTTTCACGCGTAATACGTTCAAGTTGGCTTGTTGACGGTTGAGTGCAGCACGTGCGCTATCGACGCCAGCACGATTGGTGCGTGAGTCAATTTCATACAATGCCTGACCTTCACGAACATAACTGCCTTCGGTAAATAGACGTTTGAGAATCACACCACTGGTTTGTGGACGGACTTCAGAAATTTCAAATGCCGTGGTACGACCTGAAAGTTCTACCGATTGCTCTACGCTTTGTGGTTGAGCAACAATGACACCGACTTCAGTCGGTGGCATTTTTTGGGCTGCTGCAGCTTGCTGCGCATCCTTTGGATCTTTGCTACAACCAACAAGTGCAATACTTGTTGCTAATGCGCAAGCGGTAAGGGCAGGTGCCCATAGCTTTGCAGACATCATTGTTCCACCTCGATTAGATTTTTATCTAAAAATTAATTTGTTTTCGCTCTACTGAATTTGGCGTACAGCAGATAAAGTAGTGTGATCCAAATAAAACTTATGCTCCAACCTGCCAAGACATCAGAGGGGAAATGTACCCCAAGGTAAACCCTTGAAATTCCCATGATAAACAACCATATAAAAGCACACAGGCAAATGAGTTGGTGCTTTGGATGTCTGAGACTTAGATAAATTGCAAGACAACCCAGAGTAGCTGCATAAACACTATGCGCACTGGGAAACGAAGCACCGTAGCTTTGAACCAGGTGATACATTTCGGGTGGGCGAGGTCTTGAAATTATATATTTGAGCAGCCAAACCGTGGCAATGCTTCCTATAAGCCCTAAACTTGTAAAAATAATATTTGTGTATTTTTTATACCATAATTGGTGTAAATACCAGATTGCGGTTAAAAATAGCACAAATGGCATGCCGCCTAGAGCTGAAAGTGTGATAGATATCGTATTCAAATACGGTGTACGATGCTGGCTCATCCATTCAACCGTTGCTAAATCGAACTGGTTAAGGGATGGGATAAAAAGCATTAATACACTGAAAATAAATAAAAAAAATCCTACACCAAGCAATAGGTACGGCATGTAAGGAACCTTTGTTATCTTAGTCGATTGGAGTATGACTAATGAATGATTAAAGTGTACTCATCAGTACACTTTATTTCAAGTGTGTGTAAATTATGCTAATTTCTTTTTTACCGATTTTTTAACGTGAAGTAAAACAAAAATAACCAATTACTTATAAGCCGATTTTTGTGATGGCAAGGATTCATCCACTTCTAATGGAATTTTTGGTGGCCAAAAAAAGTCACTCGGACGGGTTAAGAAATGGGTCAGCACCAGTTTGGCTAATGGCTTCCATTGTTCAAAACGAACCCGGCGTGCGCGTAATGCCACAATAATGGTCAGACTAAAACTTACAAATAAGTTGGTCAGGCCAATCAACAACACCCCTAAAAACGATACAAAAATCAGGCCAACTTCTGGAGTACCGTTAATATTGATCAAGCCTTGAATAAAGTTGGCTGAAGCAAATGCAATGTGTCGAATATCGAGTGGAAGACCCAAAATAAAACCAATGGTTCCCATGCTTCCGAGCATAATTCCGAATAAGAAGTTCCCTGCTAACGCCCCTAAATTCCGTTCAATATATGCAGCAAAATGATTTAAGCGTTCTTGACCTAATAACCGCTTTAAACGGGTATGGGCCTGTAAGCGTGGACCCACTTTGCGGTACACCGCCATATTGTCAAAATAACCTGCGATCAAGCCAGAGAAAAACAGACAAACACCGGCAATCGCAGCATGAGGAATAGCCAGTGAGGTAAATGGATTCAATGCGTGTAAGGTTGTGGTCGCCTTGGCATGGGACAGCAATGGTTCATCCATTCCGTATTGCCAGAGCAGGGTAATCACGGCAGCAGTAGGAATGGCAATCGAGATATTGCCGAGAATGGCAATAAACTGGGTTCGGATAATATTAATAATCAGTGCGGCAAGTTCAGCAATTTGTGCAGTTTTAGAGCCTTTTTGATGCTGTACTGTGGCTGCAAGTGCAGCTGCCGTCATGGCAGGTTGTTTGGTCGCAACGGTGAAATGCAGCACGTGAATCAACATGAAACCGAGTGAATAGTTCATGCTAAAGATAAATGCCTGCATCAAGGGAGCCATGACCAGACGCGCAGCCAGAATCTTGAAGGTTGCCATGGTGGCAATAATGACGCCCGCACCAGCAGCTGCCTTGTACATCGACCAAAAACCTTTTTTGTCGGTACTTACATAATGCTCACCGGTTTTACTGGCATTTTCGGTCACTTGTAAGGCAATTAATTCACTGTTATTTGCAAGTAAAGAACGAACACTCCGTTCACTATAAATGGCGGAGGTAATATCGACCAGTAAGGCACTTATTGATTCATAAAGAACTTTATTTTCTTCAACAATTAAGTTGATTAACAGTTCGATCCGATCCAGACATTGTTCCAGAAGGGATAATAAATAAGTCAGACTGATACTCACGCCAGTGCGTTTAATGGCACGACGAATTTTTGAAGCCACATCCCGACATTGCTCAATCATCACCAAGGCTTGTGAGGCATCCGGTGGTGCAATGACTGCCAGAGGATCGGTATTTTGATGCAGCTTTTTATAATGCTGAATGAATTCGACAATTTCACGGTTCTGAACCAGAAAAGGCGATTCGTATTCAGTTAACTCAGGTTGTGCATTGATAAATTCAGGATACAGTCCAATCCCACTGATCCGGTAAGATAGCACTGTAATGGCTTTGATCAGCTCATTGTTAATTTTAAGCTTTTCAGCTTGATTGCCGTGACCTTGATTGAGCAAGGCAAATAACTTTTGCCAATCTTCATTAGAAATGCTGTCCAGCCAATATTTATCACTACGTTGATAAAAGACGCAACGGACTAGATCTTGCAGTTGGCTTTCGTCATTAATCAGCGGTAAAAAATGAGCGCCTATGCGTTGTGCGAGCTGATTCCAAAAACCATCGAGAGATAAAATACCGGTATCGGCATACAAACTGGTCTGTTTGTATTGGCTAATCAGTTTTAAGATAAAACTTTGTAAGGTAGAAACTGCATCGGGTGTAATCAGCAGTGCTTGGATGAGCGCACGAAATTTGCAGTTAATTTCTTCAGTATTGGTTGAATCGCTTGGTCGAATTCGGTTAACCAGTTCAATTAACAGTGAGTCATCAAGAGCAGCTTGATGAGATTCAAGCTGCTCCTGCATTTTTAAAAATAGATCATTAAAATTTATATGCATAGGCGAGGGTTAAGTCTATTTTTTTCAACATCCATTATTGAATTCGGTTTAAGGCAAGTTGGGTCAGGTTAATCAGTGCTTGGCGATATTCACTATGCGGCAGCGCATCTAAAGCCTGCAGTGCAGATTCAGTTTCTTCAGTGGCACGTTGGCGGCAGTAATCCAGTGCACCACAATTTTGCACAATGTCAATGACACGTTCTAATTGGGTTGTACCGCCGGTTGCAATACTGCGGCGAACAATTTCATGATCTTCATCGGTGGTTTTTTGCAGTGCAGAGATTAATGGCAAAGTGGGTTTCCCTTCCATTAGATCATCACCAATATTTTTACCTAATGTTTCAGCATCTGAAGTGTAGTCTAAAATATCGTCAATAATCTGGAAGGCATTGCCAAAGTGACCGGCAAAAATTCGTAATGGCTCACGGTATTGCGGTGTGCCTGATAAAATGGCAGCGCCTTCAGTGGCCAGTTCAAACAAACGCGAAGTTTTACCGTGAATAATATCGAGGTAAGTCTGTTCTGTGGTTTCAGGCTGATGTTGTGCTTGAAGTTGTAGAACTTCACCTTCAGCAATTTCACAGGTTCCTGTCGAGAAATCTTTGAGTAAGGTCATATCGTTTAAATCGACCAATAAATCAAAAGCACGCGAAATTAGAAAGTCACCGACTAAAACGGCAGTCTGGTTATTCCAAGTAGCATTTGCTGTTGGACGACCACGACGCAAGCCTGATTCATCGACCACATCATCATGTACAAGGGTCGCAGTGTGTAGCATTTCAATAATAGCCGCCAATTTACGCTGACGTTCTATATCTTCTGCGCCACAGGCTTTTGCTGCCAATAAACACATAATCGGGCGCATACGTTTACCACCCGCTTCAACCACGTGTTTACTGACTGCCATGACTAAGGCAACTTTTGAAGTAATCCCTTCATTAATAAAAGTATCCATCGCAGCAAAGTCTGAAGCAACAGGAGCGAGAATGTCTTGCTTAAAGTCGATGGCCATGTGAAGAGAAACCTCTAAAAATTGAATTGCTTATTCTATAGTGTAACAACTATATCTGATGTTATAGCTAAGATCTTAATATAGTTGCTTAAAACCTGATTAAGCAAATGGTTTTAAGTGTGTGATAATTCTAACAACTCACCCTATATGTGACTGGGTTGGCATTTCGTGGCTTATAGTAGCGAATTGATTTTAAAAATCTATTTCATTTTATAAAATCCAAGATTGCGATGTAAAAACTAATTTATTTTTTAGATTTTGATTGTTTATAAAATAAACATTCGCTCAGCGCAAAAAAAACGCTAAAATGGCTTGTCGTTTGATTTATTATCACTTAATATGTTTGCCCTTGTATATACCCCAGTGGCGCTCGTATTAAGATCGGTATATTCCTTTATCGGCACGACGACACGGGCATGTTTGGAGTACATTATGTACGCAGTAATCCAAAGCGGTGGTAAACAACACCGTGTTGTTGAGGGTGAAACCCTTAAAGTAGAATTGTTGAAAGCTGAAACTGGTACAACTATTACGTTTGATGACGTATTAATGCTTGTAAACGGCGAAAGCATTCAAATTGGTGCTCCAGTTGTTGCTGGTGCTACAGTAACTGCTGAAGTAGTTAGCCACGGTCGTCACGACAAAATCCGTATTGTTAAAATGCGTCGTCGTAAACATTACCGTAAACAACAAGGTCACCGTCAATGGTTTACCGAGTTGAAAATTACTGCTATTTCAGGCTAATTACGAGGATTATGAAACATGGCTACTAAAAAAGCTGGTGGATCGACACGTAACGGTCGTGACTCGAACCCTAAAATGTTAGGTGTTAAAATGTACGGTGGTCAATCTGTGACTGCTGGTAACATTATTGTTCGTCAACGTGGTACAGAATTCCACGCTGGTACAAACGTAGGTATGGGCCGTGACCATACTTTATTTGCTACCGCTGACGGCGTGATCAAATTCGAAGTGAAAGGCCAATTTGGTCGTCGCTACGTATCTGTTGAAGCGTAAGCTTTAATAGAAAAAAACCCACATCTGATGTGGGTTTTTTTATGCTTGTAAATGGGTCAAAAACAATCTGAGTTCTTCATCATGATGTAGAAAAATCTACATTGAGCATTAATAACAATACAAAACTTCTTATTTTCTCAATTATTAGGAATAAAAATTGGTTTAAGATGGGACATTGAAGAAATTGCGATACAGCAAATAAAAAGGTGATGAGATGAAAATGCTTCGTAAAACCCTATGTGCTATGACATTAGGTGCAGCAACGCTTGCACCGGTAATAAGTACTACTGTTTTTGCTGCGCCTGTTGCAGCATCGGAGCAACAAGCAACGAATAATTTGGTTAAACAGTTAAGCAATATCCGTAGTTTGTCAGCAAATTTTGAACAAACCACAAAAGCGACTTCTGGTAGTAAAGTGGCTCAGAAAAAAGGCTTAACCGGACAACACATGAATCAAACCTTTAAAGGGGTGATGAAGGTTGCTCGTCCTGGTAAGTTTTTCTGGGAAACCACCAGTCCGTCAAAACAGACCATTGTGACTTCGGGTAAAACCGTCTGGATTTATGACCCTGATTTGCAACAAGCTGTTCGTCAAAGTCTGGATGATCAAGTAGCGAATACGCCAGCTTTGTTATTGTCGGGTAATACCAGTCAGATTATGAAGTCATACCGTGTGACGCAACCGGATAAAGGCAAGACTTATTACACCTTGCTTCCTAAAGATCGTGATGGCGCATTCCAAAGCCTGACCATTAGTTTTGGTGTCAACAAAGCGCCAAGTTTAATGATTTTGGAAGATTCACTCGGTCAAACCACTTATGTTCGATTTAATAACGTGAAATTGAATCCTTCAATTCCAGCATCAACCTTCAACTTCACACCGCCTAAAGGCACCGATATTATTGATCAATAATGAATTGATTTATAATTATTAAATGAAGTCGTAAAGTTTATTCAAAAGCAGTCATACGTGACTGCTTTTTTAGTTTATATTCTGCTAAAAATATAGTGATGCTTTTATAGGCAAAGTGCCATTATGTAAAAATAGTTCTAAGTTGCAGAATAAGTGTTACAACTCAAAATACATAAAGACAAGAATTCAGTGATCAGAAGTGAGTGGCAAAACAACCAAGATCAATGCCTCCCTAAGACAAAGAAAAAGTAACAAAGAAAAAATAACAAAGACTAAAGCCATAAAAAAAGCTCAGGAGAATTAAAAAAGTGGAAAATAACAAGGTAGTGACCCCATCGGTGGATTATCCGCGTTTCACAAAAGTAAAATCAAAATTTAATACTTATCGTCAGAAAGTCATGGGTCTGGGTGTGACTTGGCTACAAGGAAGATCAAAAAAATCATCTAAAAATAAGGCAGAAAATCCTTATCTCGATGGGATATTTGCTCCTGTAGATGAAGTGGAAAAGCGCGAATTCAAAGTCATGGGCGAAATTCCACCGCAATTGACTGGACTATTGTTGAGAATAGGGCCCAATCCGATTCATGTTGAACATCCAGATTCTTATCACTGGTTCATAGGCGATGGAATGCTGCATGCTTTAAAAATTGAACATGGAAAAGCAGTCTGGTTTAAAAGTCATTATATCGAAACGGATTCCGTACAACAGCACAAGAATAAGGCTGTTAAAGCAGGGTTTCGCCGTGGTTCCGGTGATGTGGTCAATACCAATGCTTTTTATCATGCCAATAAAATTTGGGCGAGTGTGGAAGCGGGCACTTTGCCGGTACGTTTAGACTTAAATCTGAATACGGAAGAATACCGTCTTTTTAATACAGATGCTGATCTGCCTTTTACAGCACATCCACATAAAGACAATAAGACCGGGCATTTACATGCTATTTGCTATGATGCGCTGGATATTAAACACACCTATTATGAAGTGATTGATGAGCAAGGACTTCTACTGCATTGGGCTAAAATTCCTGTGCAACATGGTCCTATGATTCATGATTGTGCCATCACCGAGCAGGAGGTTTTAATTTTTGATTTACCGGTGACGTTCTCTTTCAAGCAACTCATCAAGGGCAATCCTTTGCCTTATGAATGGAATGAACAACATGCTGCACGCATTGGGATTTTGCCTAAATATGGTCATGTAGATGAGGTGCAGTGGATCAATATTGAACCCTGTTTTGTTTTTCATGCCGCAAATGCTTATCGCAATGAGCAACAGCAGATTATTCTGGATGTCGTGGTTCATCAGTCGATGTTTAAGAAATCTCAGCAAGGACCATTCGAACAGCAAAAGACTCAATTGGAACGTTGGGCGGTTGATCTTAAGCAAAATACTGTCGATCGACAGGTGTTAGATGCACAAGCGCAAGAATTTCCAAGAATTGATGAGCGATATACCGGTGAGCAGCATCGTTATATTTATAGTGTCAGTTTTGATCCTATGCTCATGAGCAAAGCCAATCATTTGATTTGTCACGATCTGCAAACTCGTGAAAAAACCACCTATGAATTTGGTGAGCAATGGGTGACGGGAGAAGTCGTCTTTATCCCTGAGTCATCGGATGCGGCAGAAGGTGAGGGTTACTTGTTATGCTATGTGCATCAAATCAATAAGGAAAGTTCTAAAGTGGTGATTTTAAAAGCTCAGGGTTTAAATATTCAGCCTCAGGCAGAAATTGTACTTGGCGTACATGTGCCATTGGGCTTTCATGGAAATTGGGTGGATTTATCTTAAAATCATGTGATTTTCTTGTTTATAGCGATCAGGCTATATATTTTAAAAGATACATATTTTAAATTTCATTCAGTTACCTAGCTTTGTATAGTGCAGGGGCATTATAAAAGGTCTTAGGTTGTAAAAGTAAAATGGAAATATGCACGAATAAACAATGGCTCTGGGCACTCCCTGTTTCTTTCGCGGCACTTGTCATGACAGGGTGTCAGGAGCGACCTGCACCGAAAACTGAACAGGCAACAACGACGAAGCAGGAAAAGTCTGAATCCATTCCATTAATTCAAGCCAAAGTTGTTCTGGTCAAATTGACCAAGCCAGAAGCTTGCGATGCAGATGGCTGTATGCAATATGACATTCAGACCGTAAAGACCAATGTTAAATGGATTGATGATTATTTTATTGATCGAATTAAAAAAGCAGATCCTATTGCTTTTTCAACCGCACCCAATCAAAAAATCAATACCGCTGAGGGTGCTAATCCTAACTTAAGTCAAAGTTCGACCTATATCCGCTTTGTCAGCCAACAATATGATCAGGCTACCTTTGCCATTCAAACTTACACTTATTCATCGGGTGCAGCACATGGCATGTATCATCAGGAATTTGTGAATTTTGATTTGAAAACCAAAAAGCGCTTGGCGCTACAAGATATTCTGCTGAAGGGTACAGAACAGCAGGTATTGGATACCTTGTACGACTCAAATAGCATCTGGCTGGATCAACATAGTATTGAACGAACCAAGTTACAGTTGAGCGATAATTTTTACTTCGGTGCCAATGGGATTGTATTTGTCTATCCTCTATATGAACTGGCTTCTTATGCAGAGGGGATGACAGAACTGAACTTGCCTTATGCTGCATTGACCAAACTGGTTAAAGCGGAATATCTGCCAAGTTTGCCACACTATCCTACACCTTAATTTTTAGTTAATTCGGTGAAATTTGCTTTAATAAGGCACAGCTGTAAGCTCGGTCACTGTCTTTTTTGCTGTTTAGCGCTTACACTATAGCCAGTTTTTTTCTTTGCAAAAGATTGGCTATGATCGACCCGAAATTAATCAGAAATAATATTGAGGCTGTAAATTTAGCCTTGGCAAAACGTGGTGTACAGCTGAATGTAGAAGAGTGGGCTTCACTTGAAGCTCGCCGTAAAGAGCTTCAGTCGAAAACTGAAGCTTTACAGGCAGAACGTAATTCGGGTGCAAAACAAGTTGGCCAAATTAAAAAATCTGGTGGCGATGCATCTGAAATCATGGCACGTATGTCAGCAATTGGTGATGAAATTAAAGCGGCTGAAGTTGCGCTTACTGAATTGCAAACTGAAATTGAAACCAAGTCTTTAACTATTCCAAACATGCCGCATGAATCTGTACCTGAGGGTAAAGATGAAGACGACAACGTTGAAATTTTAAAATGGGGCACACCGCGTCAATTTGATTTTGAAATCAAAGATCATACTGACCTCGGTGAATGGATGGGCGGTTTGGAATTTGAAACTGCAACCAAATTAACCGGCACACGTTTCAGCGTATTAAAAGGTCCATTGGCGCGTTTACAACGTGCACTGACCCAATTTATGCTAGATACTCATACGCTTAAAAATGGTTATACTGAAGCCTACGTGCCTTATTTGGTCAATGCAGACTCTTTACGTGGTACAGGTCAATTGCCTAAATTTGAAGAAGACTTGTTCAAGCTTCAAGGTGAAAAAGAACTTTATCTAATTCCGACTGCAGAAGTTCCAGTAACCAATTTCGTGCGTGATGAAATTGTCGATCCAGAACGTTTACCATTGAAATATGCTGCGCATACACCATGTTTCCGTAGTGAAGCCGGTTCGTATGGTCGTGATACCCGTGGTTTGATCCGTCAACACCAATTCGACAAAGTTGAAATGGTGCAAATTGTAAAACCTGAAGATTCCATGCAGGCTTTAGAAGAGCTGACCGGTCATGCTGAAGGCATTTTGCAAGCTTTAGGTCTTCCATACCGTAAAATCATTCTGTGTGGTGGTGATATGGGCTTTGGCTCAATCAAAACGTATGATTTGGAAGTTTGGGTTCCGAGCCAAAATACTTATCGTGAAATTTCAAGCTGTTCATGCATGGGTGACTTCCAGGCACGCCGTATGAAAGCGCGTTACCGTGTAGACCAGAAGAAAACTGAATTCGTTCATACCTTGAATGGTTCTGGTTTGGCAGTCGGTCGTACATTACTTGCGGTAATGGAAAATTATCAACGTGCAGACGGTTCCATTGAAGTTCCTGAAGTGCTTCGTCCATATATAGGTGGTGCAGAATTTATTGATTAATCTTCGGATTGATCAATAAATATGTGAATGGCACAATTTTGTGCATGAAAATTGCTTAAGGCTTAAGACAGTCAGATTTAAAATATTGAGGTAATTCGTGGATATCTTTCCAATCTCTTTAAAGTTGCAACAGCAACCTTGTCTGATTGTCGGTGGTGGGCGTATAGCCTATCGTAAGGCCGTACTTTTGGCAAAAGCAGGGGCAGTCATTGATGTGATTGCGCCTGAAATCGAAACTGATTTACTAGAGATTGTTCGTGCCAGCCAAGGGCAATATGTCCAAGCATCTTTTAGTCTAGATATTCCATTACGCCCTTACCGGTTGGTGATTGCGGCTACCAATGACAAAGCGACCAACATACAGGTTTTTGAAGTTTGCGAAGCTGAAAAAATTCTGGTGAATAGTGTGGATGATCTACCGCATTGCCGTTTTATGGTGCCTGCCATTATTGATCGTTCTCCTTTGGTGGTTTCGATTGCCACCAATGGAAAATCACCAGTTTTATCCCGTCAAATCCGAACCCAACTGGAAGCCAGTATTCCGCATGGCATGGGCAAGCTGGCAGAGTTTTCTGGAAAATGGCGTGCTGCAGTCAAAGCTAAAATTGAGAATCCAGATGAGCGCCGTATTTTTTGGGAAGACTTGTATGCCAGTCCATTCAAAGAACAGGTTTTTAATGACAACATTGCGGAAGCGGATCGTTTAATTGAACAAGCCTTAATTGAGTGGAAAACGCCTAAAGGTGAAGTTTATTTGGTGGGTGCAGGTCCAGGTGATCCTGAGCTCTTGACCTTAAAAGCTTTACGTTTGATGCAACAAGCCGATGTGGTTATTTATGACCGTTTGGTATCTCCACCGATTTTGGATTTGTGTCGCCGTGATGCAGAAAAAATCTATGTCGGCAAAGCACGGTCTAATCATAGTGTTCCTCAAGAGGGGATTAATGCACTTTTGGTGGAATATGCAGCGCAAGGTAAGCGTGTCTGCCGTTTAAAAGGCGGTGATCCATTTATCTTCGGCCGTGGTGGCGAAGAGATTCAAGAGCTGTTTGCTGCAGGTGTGGTGTTCCAGGTGGTGCCAGGGATTACAGCGGCTTCAGGCTGTTCTGCTTATGCGGGTATTCCTTTAACGCATCGTGACTATGCGCAAAGTGTCCGCTTCCTGACAGGACATTTGAAAGAAGGTTCACCTGAGTTGCCTTGGAATGAACTGGTCTATGAAAATCAAACCTTGGTCTTATATATGGGCTTGGTGGGATTGGAAAAAATTTGTGCCCAACTGATTGCACATGGTCAACGACCTAATATGCCTGTTGCGCTGATTTCTAAAGGAACGACGCCAGATCAGAAAGTCGTGGTTGGAACCTTGGCAGATATTGCTTCAAAAGTGACAGAACATCAAATTCAAGCACCAACCCTGACCATTATTGGTGAGGTGGTAAAATTGCGCGAACAATTACAGTGGCAAGGCTAATTCGAGTCCTGTTGCATTAAAAGAGTAGAGAAATTCAGTGATCCATGTTGTTTTATACGAGCCAGAAATTCCTGCAAACACAGGGAATATCATTCGTTTATGTGCCAATACCGGTGCGCAATTGCACTTGGTAAAACCGCTGGGTTTTGAGCTGGATGATAAAAAGCTCAGACGTGCAGGTTTGGACTATCATGAATGGGCGCATATGAAAGTTTGGGAAAACTTTGCAGAATGTGTGGCGCATTTAAAAGAACAGGGGATTGATAACGATGCGATTTATCCCTTAACCACCAAAGGTGTAGAAACACCACATACCTCAGATTTAAACCGTCCGGTAGCTTTATTAATGGGTCCTGAAACCCGTGGCTTGCCGGAAAATGTGCGCATGATGTTTCCGGAAAAACACTGGATTCGTTTGCCAATGGCAGCAAACTCTCGTAGCTTGAACTTGTCTAACGCCACTGCTGTTATTTTATATGAAGCTTGGCGTCAGCAAGGTTTTAAAGAACTGGTCTAATATAAGGCTGAAAAAAAAGACGCATTGCGCGTCTTTTTTTATGCATGGAATCAACCGATTAATGAGAATCATCAAATTCGTTATGTTGCGGAGCGGCATGTTTGAAACCTTTGGTTTTATAACCCAGGTACAAAATACCAAACATTGCCCACCATAAACCGAATTTCAATGCAGTATCTTCAATCTCTAGCCACATCGCAAAAATGCTTAGGAAGCCCAGTAAAGGAATCACCACAAAGCTGAAAATGTCTTTGATGTTTTTGGTACGGCCATCACGTAATGCATAACGTGAAATCACCGACAGATTAACAAAGGTGAAGGCAGTTAAGGCACCGAAACTGATCATCGAAATTACGATGTCCAAATCCATGAAACCAGCAGTTAAAGCCACCGCACCTACAATCAGAATGTTGTAAACTGGCGTGTAACTTTTAGGGCTGATATGACCAAAGATCTTTTTATTGATCACGCCATCACGACCCATCACATACATTAAGCGTGAAACACCTGCATGCGCAGAAATACCTGATGCCATCACTGTGACAATTGCAAAGTAAAGCACTACAGTTTTGAACGCTACCCCGCCTACTGCTAAAAGAATATCTGGCTGGGTTGCAGCGACATCTTCAAAGTAAGTTTTTGGATCATTCGGGAAGTAGATTTGCATGAAATAGGTGCTGATAATGAAAATAATACCTGCAAGCAGTGCCGTAAGGAAAATCGCTTTAGGTAAGGTTTTTTCAGTATCTTTTGTTTCTTCTGCCAGTGAGCTGAGTGAGTCAAAACCGGTAAAAGAGAAACAAAGTAATGTTGCACCGGTAATCAGTGGACCTAAAGCCGTCATTTCATTCCAGAAGGGTTCCAAGCTCCACAACTGGTACTTGGCATCCGCTAAGGTACCATCGGCATTGACCCCGCCTGCAAGCAGCGTGTAAACCATCCAGGTGAAGTAGGCGATGACTGCCAGCTGAATCAAAACAATCAGGCCGTTGAAGTTGGCAACGAATCTGGCACCACGTAAGTTTACCCCGGTCATGAATGCAGTCAGTACGACCACCCAAACCCAATGGTTAACTTCAGGGAAAAGGGCTTCCAGATAAATGACTGCCAAAATGATGTTGACCATTGGTGACAACAGGTAATCTAGCCATGATGACCAGCCGACCATAAAACCGACATTAGGATGGATCGATTTTTGTGCATAAGTATATGCCGAACCTGATGACGGGTAACGGCGGATCATATGGCCGTAACTGATAGACGTAAACAGAATTGCAATTAAGGCAATAATGTACGAAGTTGGTACGTGGTAATGGCTTTCTTCAGAAACCAGACCGAACGTATCAAATAGTGTCATTGGTTGAATATAAGCTAAACCAATAATAATGATGTGCCAGAGTCCAAGCGTTTTTTGCAGTTTAGCTGCCGATTGAGTCCCAGAGATATTTGTCAACGGCGTTATCCTCTTAATCGTTGATCAAGGATCAGTCATGTTTATAAGGATCGTTTGAGACGAACGATCCCCCCTATACGAATAAAACAAAAGTGCGCCAATCTACTCTAGTTTGGTATCTTTTGCCAGTATCTTTATGAATTATTAATGCAGAAAATATGCCATTCGATATAAAAATAGAGCTTTAATTTTCCACAAAGCAAAAGCCCGATGCTTAAAAAAACACCAGGCTGATTTTTTGCTATATTCTCTTATTTTTCAATATTTACCAAGCTTTTTTTAAGATCGCTTTTAAATCGTTTAAGGTGGCTTCTTTAGGGTTGTAAATAATGGAACCATCATTTAATGCTTTTTCTGCCACTTCCGCTAACTGTGCTTCAGATACTTTACCAGTTTCACGTAAAGTGCGTGGTAACTTGGTTAAGGCATATAAGCGATCGCGCATGGTCAGAATTGTGGCAATCGCTTTGTCGGCGCGTAAATGTGCAGGAGTCTGCGCATAAATGTCTGGTCCTGCTAAAGGAAGCAATAATTCTGCAATTTTGTCGCCATTCACTTCCTTGTTGTACTCCAGCACATAAGGCAGGAACAGGTTCATGCATAAACCATGCGGCAGATGCGCAACGGCACCTAAGGCATGTCCTAATGAATGCACCAAGCCTACCATTGAGTTAGAGAAGGCGATCCCTGCCATGGTAGAGGCTTGAGCCAGTTCCAGACGACCAAACTCATCTGTGGGGTTGTCGAGGACATTGAACAAACTGTTGCTGACTTTTTTAATCGCAGCCGTCGCATAGGCATCACTAATAGGATTTGCAGCCATACAGGTGTAAGCTTCAACCGCATGAGTTAATGCATCCATGGCTGTCATGGCGGTTAAATGTGGCGGCAAGGTTTGCGTCATACGCGGGTCAAGAATTGCTGCATGCGGCATCAAATAGTAAGATGCAAACGGCATTTTGACGTTTTTCTCAAGATCAGAAACCACAGCCACCATGGTCACTTCTGAACCGGTGCCCGAAGTGGTTGGAATCACGAAAAATGGTTTTAACGGTTTTGAAAGATTATGCGCACCTGAAAATTTCAGTAAGTCATCACCACCTTCAGTCACTAGGATATTGGTCGCTTTGGAAGTATCAATCACTGAACCGCCACCCACCGCAATGATCGCATCACAATAATTGTCGCGATACGCTTTTGCTGCATTACGAACGGTTTGTACGCTTGAATCGGGCGGGACATCATCAAAAATATAACCAATCACCGCATCGGTAGATTCAAATGCCGCTTCGATCGGAGTCAGTAAATTATTTGCGCGTACGCCTTTATCGGTAATGATCAGTGGGCGTTTTGCACCCAAAGTCGCAAGTTCAAATGGAATGTGTTCTAACGCGGCATGACCTGCGATAACTTTTACTGGACAGAAAAATTCGTAATAAGGCTTAGCCATGTTATGCGCTCCGTTTAAAATAAGATTGAGCTAGTTTCAAATAAATATTTGCAGCTCCAGTGAGTTTTTGTTTTAGGCTCAATTCAGTTGGATATTGTTTTACAGCAAGCTCAGCCAAGAGTTTAGGTAAAATCAGCGATTCCATTTTATTCAAGCAACGGACCAGACGAATGGCGAAAGAAATGTCACCATCGGCAATCATGCGGTCGTGGGCAAAGGCTTGTGCAGTACTTTCCTGAAAAGAAAATACTAAAAAAGCATGGCTTAAGTGCTTAAAAGTAATGGTTAGATCGGGTTTTCCATCCAAAGAGGACAGTAATTTTAATTGATGGTCTTCCGTGACTTTCGCAATAAAAGCCGGGCCATGGGGAAATACTTTCATCGATAGAACAAAACCGACAGGGAAGTTGGAAACTTCCTGTTTTACTTCATCATCGACTTGACTCGCCATTACCAGACCTCTGCCAATCACATCCATCATGAGTTTGACGTAGGTCAGTTGTAAAGCGGGCTTTACGGATTTGGTTGAAATCACTCGCGCATCCCTTATCTAAAAAATATTTTATTAATTTAGAGTAAATACTCTAATTTATTTTTATGTCAAAAGCAAAGTTATTGTTGCATGACCTGGACTTGATTAAAGTAACCGCTGTTATTAAAAGTTTCAATAATATCTGTACATAAATCATTAAAGTGCGGATAGTTCGGAACCAAGTCCATGACACGAACCATTTCCAAACCGGCATAACCACATGGGTTAATGGTATGGAAGCCAGTCAGGTCGCAATCAATATTCAGAGCGAGTCCATGATAGCTGCGTCCTTTACGGATTTTAAAGCCTAAAGAACCAATTTTACGTTCCGCGACATAGACCCCAGGTGCATCCGGTTTGGCATAGGCTTCAATCCCGTATTTCTTCAGCAGTTCAATCATTAAGTTTTCTGCATAGGACACCAGAGTACGGACATTCCAGCCTAAACGGTTGAGGTCAAACATGAAGTAGGCAACCAGTTGACCCGGCCCATGCCAAGTCACTTGACCACCACGATCGGTTTGTACCACAGGAATGTTACTGGGCATCAGAATGTGTTCCGGCTTTCCGGCTTGACCTTGAGTTAAAACCTCATGATGCTGCAAAATCCACAGTTCATCCGGGGTGTTTTCATCACGGTTTTCAGTCAGGCTTTTCATGTCCTGAAAACGATCAAGATAGGGCGTGAGCTGGTTAAATTGACGAATAATCAGTGTTGGTTTTAGAACAGCATCAGTCACGTAAAGTGCGTCCTTAAAAAAGTTTAAATATTGTGAATGATTATAATGAAATCATAGTTGGATAGGGGACGATCCATCCATGATTTGCCATTTTTATTGGAAGGAAGAAAATCTTTTTCTATATATAAAAAAACACGCTTTTGAGCGTGTTTTTAAATTTTTCTTAAAGTGCGGTTTTAATCAATGGACATGCGGCTAAATCGGCATAAAGCGCATGAACTTGTTCAAGCTCCAAGAAAAGCAGTTGTGCAGTTAAAGAGTGATATTTGCCTGTGCGAGATGCTTGAATTTTAATACTCGTGCTATCAAAGTCAGGGAAGTGTTTCACTAAAATTTCTACAACAGCGACATGTAAATCATCACTCGCTTCGCCAATCAGTTTGATTGGATAATCCATAGGGAAAACCCAAAGATCTTCTCGAAGTTCGCGAGATGGCGTACGGTCTAACATGGTCATAGTAGTCCCCTTATATCAAACGCCTGCATGAATGCAGGCGTTATATGTCTTCTGAATACTAAATGGGGATGCTCGATTGGTTTTCAAGCCCCCATCGGTATCATCAAGAATTAGTCATTTTCCAGGAATGAACGTAAGTGTTCAGAACGAGAAGGATGACGTAATTTACGTAATGCTTTGGCTTCAATCTGACGAATACGCTCACGTGTTACATCAAATTGTTTACCTACTTCTTCCAAAGTATGGTCGGTTGGCATATCAATACCAAAACGCATTTTCAAGACTTTCGCTTCACGTTCAGTCAAGTTTTCAAGCACTTCACGAGTCGCTTCTTTTAAGCCTTCAGAAGTTGCAGCATCAATTGGAGATGTGATGTTGCCATCTTCAATGAAGTCACCCAAATGCGAATCTTCATCATCACCAATCGGCGTTTCCATAGAAATTGGCTCTTTGGCAATTTTGAGTACTTTACGCACTTTAACTTCGTCCATTTCCAGACGTTCGCCCAATTCTTCAGGTGTCGGTTCACGACCCATTTCTTGAAGAAGCTGACGTGATACACGATTGATCTTGTTAATGGTTTCGATCATGTGTACTGGAATACGAATGGTACGTGCCTGGTCGGCAATCGAACGGGTAATCGCCTGACGAATCCACCAAGTTGCATAGGTCGAGAATTTATAACCACGACGGTATTCAAACTTGTCTACGGCTTTCATCAAACCGATGTTACCTTCTTGAATCAAGTCAAGGAATTGCAAGCCGCGGTTAGTATATTTTTTCGCAATCGAAATAACCAGACGCAAGTTTGCTTCAACCATTTCTTTTTTCGCACGGCGTGCTTTGGCTTCACCAATCGACATGCGTTTAGAAATGTCTTTAATGCCTTTAACATCAAGACCAAGTTCTTTTTCGATGTCTGCAATCTTTTGTTGGAATGCAAGCACATCTGGACGTACTTTTTCTAAATAAGCTTTTTGCTCAGCAGGTGCTTTTGCAATTTGTTCGTCTAACCAGGCTGGATTTGATTCTTGCCCCGGGAACGAAGTACGGAAATGGTTACGATCCATACGACCACGACGTACTGCATAACGCATCACTTCACGTTCAGAAGTACGAATTTGTTCATGCGTGCCACGGATCATTTCAGAAATGATGTCGAATAAACGCGGCGTAAACTTGAACATCATGAATACGGTTGCAAGTGCTTGCTGCGCTTCTTCAGCCTGTTTGCTATCGCGACCATGCTTTTCAATGGCGGTTTTGGTTAGTTTCCACGCATTTTCCAATTCGGTGAAACGAACACGGGCAATTTCTGGATCTGGACCTGACTCGGCTTCAGAATCATCATCGCTTTCAGCTTCTTCTTCGTCGTCATCATCCAATTTTACATCTTTGGTTGTTTTAGATGCAGCTTCAGTTTCTTCAACAATAATTTCAGCTTCTTCTAAAACTTCTGGAATTTCTTCATCAGATTCTGGGTCTAAATAACCAGATAAAATATCAGCAAGACGACGTTCACCTTCGGCAACATCGTTATATTCTTTTAATACAACTTCAACTGCATTTGGCCAATACGCAATAGAGTGAAGAACGTCACGAATACCTTCTTCAATGCGTTTAGCAATGCTAATTTCGCCTTCACGCGTTAAAAGTTCAACCGTTCCCATTTCACGCATGTACATACGTACTGGATCCGTGGTACGACCAGGTTCGCTTTCAACCGAAGCAAGAACAGCTGCCGCTTCTTCTTCAGCGACTTCATCGGTTGCTTCCGCATTATTACCGTCGAACATGGTGTCATCAGATTCAGGCGCACGTTCATGCACTGGAATGCCGACGTCTTGAAGCATTTGAATAATATCTTCAATCTGTTCGCTTTCCGTAATCGAGTCTGGGAGATGATCGTTAACTTCAGCGTAAGTTAAGTAACCTTGCTCTTTGCCTCGGCTAATCAGAGCCGCTACTTGCGAAGTAGGGGAAGTCATATCGCTCATCTTTGCTTACTCTTCGTTGAATCTGTGGCAGTGAAAAACCGTGCATGATAGCACAATTCGCTTAAAATTGTTTTGAATTGATTGCTCAAGTATCATTTGGAAAGATGACTTTGATTTAACAATTATTTTCAATATTGGGCTGGAATTTTTTTTTTCAAGTCCGGCTAAAGGATTGCATTCAAAATATACTAGGTTTTCCGTCCACATTTTGAATATAATTTTACATGCTAATAAATACACAATTTTAGGGTCAAAAAACAAGAGTAAATTGAGGTTGTTTTATAAAAAAAATAAAAAAAACTTGACAAGAATTCGGAACAAAGATAAATAGCGCCTAGACCCATTCACTTTTTTTCACCATGAGGTAGTTTTAGTGTCTTCTACAGATTTTGAACTAGACGATAGCTTCAGTGATGATGATGTTAGCTTTGATGAAGCCTCAAGCAAAATTAGTGCTAAAGAGTCTTTGGAAAAACGTCGTCTCATTGATGACCTTCTCGCACAACGTCGTTTGGAGCGTGAACTGAAAGATTTTGATTATGATCTGGATGATGATGACGACTTTGACGATGAAGAAGACTAAATTGTGATTTAGCATAGCTGGCTAAAATGCTATGCTATCCGCAGTTATTTTACTGAACTTGGATTTTAAATGAGTGCTTTAGATTTAGACTTATTGAGCGAATATCTAGACGGCGACCAAAATGAACATGGTCTAGATTTTGCGGCAACTCATGGTTTTTTATGTGCAACTGCGGTTGGACCAGCTTTTGATAAATGGCTCGATGAACTTTTCGATAACAATCAAAAGAAAGTTCCTGCTGAAATGATTGCACAAGTAAAAGCATGGTTAGAAGTAATTCGTCAAAACTTAGCCAATGAAGAAGGAATTGAATTTCCTTTTGAAATTGAAGAAGCTGATGTTGAATCAAGTTTAGGCGACTGGAGTGTTGGCTTTGTCGATGCAATGTTCTTAAACGAAGATGCCTGGTTTACACCTGAACATGAAGAACAGTTGGTAGATTTAACGTTACCAATGATGGTCTTTAGTGGTGTGGATGACGAAGACCCACAAATGGAATCTTTCCGTCGCAATGGTCAGCTTATGGACGAAATTGCTGAAGAAATTCCAGAAAATTTAAATGAAATTTATTTGATGTATCACACACCAAATTAATTCGTTAAATAAAAAAGCACCTTATGGTGCTTTTTTATTTAGACCGATTATAACCAACTTATAAATTAAACTTGCGTGCGGTCAAATTCGCATACCAGCCATAAGCCAAATGAAATACAGCGCCATGTATGGCGGCTAAACACAACATAATGAGGGCTGAAAGTCCTAAACCTGCATTATCAGCCGAATTTAAAATTTGCTCAGCATTTGGATTGATGAGCACTAAGAAAAACATGAAAAAACTGCCAATAATGATGGCAATTGCACTTGAACCCCAAACCAGTTGGATTTTTTCATCAGTGGTAGGGAGTCGATGTTCACGTTTAACAAAATGACCTGCCGAAATAAGTGCTGTAGCAATCAGCGTGGGTAGAAGAGCAATACCTGCTAAATTTAAACCAAAAATAAATACTGTAATGAGTAGCACTAATGCAATGCTATATACAGCAGCAAAGTACAATAAATAATGTTTCATGAACCCATGACCCCAAATACCAATTTTTAAATAATGACTATGCTTTAATTCTATGTTTATACCTGCGGTAAAGAACCCAGACAACGATGGCAATTACAATGCCCATAATAATATGGCTAACTTGGCTAAAAATATTCTGCATCAAGGCTTGGTTTTCGCCAAAATAAAAACCCACACAAGCTAAGAATGTCGTCCAGATAATCGTACCTAGACCACTGTAGAACATGAACTTCCAGAAGGGCATGTGGCTCATGCCCGCAGGGATGCTAATCAGCGAACGAACAGCTGGAATCATGCGTCCAAAGAAAACAATCCGGTGACCATAGTGCTCAAACCAGTCGAGTGATTTTTTCACATCTGGAGATTTTATAAAAAGATATTTTCCGTAGCGATCTACAAAACGAAAAATACTGTCGTGATTAAACTTATAGCCAATCCAATATAGTATAGCGGCAGCAATCAGAGACCCTATACAACCCGCGATAATCACGCCAACTAAAAGTAGCTCCCCTTGTGATGCAGAATAGCCAGCGGACGGCATAATGATTTCAGAGGGGATGGGAGGAAAAATATTGTCGAGAAACATGAGCAGGGCAATACCAAGGTAGCCCAATTGTTCCATAATGGAAATAATCCATTCAGTCAGATTCATAAGTTTATAAAAATAATAATGATATCTAAACTATCCTAAAGTGTATTAATTGCAGGGTAAAGTAAAGCCAAGTAATTAAATTTGCTTATTCTTGGCTATGAACCAGTGTGTGGATATAGACCTTTCTTAAGCTATACGAAAGCGCAAAAGGAATCACACTAAGCAATGCATATTCAAACAGATTGGGTTTTAAGTGGTAGGCAATAAAGATCGATAAAATAGTGCCAATAACAGCCCCTAAGATCACAATAAAAAGATGTGATTGTTTATCTAAAAGCATTTTTATTTCTTCTAGTTTTTGATGGTTTTTTTCACGAATAAGGTGAACACGCTTCGCATAATTGACTGAACGGCTAATTGATCTTGGCATAATTTAACTCCTTTTTCACGTTATAAATTAACTTTTTTGCGTTAAAAATTAATGGGTTATGTTTTTATTTTTATTTTTAATTTTAACCCCAGATTATCAAATTATTTGAGACTTAGCATGCATTAATGGTGAAACTTGGTGATCTTTTCTTATCTATTGTTTATTTTAGGTAAATAAAAAGCCCTCAAAAGAGGGCTTTTTTTATATAACATTACAAATCAGAGCTTACAGACGTTTGCGTTTAGCTGCTGCAATTTGAGACTGACGCATGCGGAAACCGGCTTTCTGTTGTTCTGAGGTTTTTTCGATGCAGTATTTGCACGACACACCATGTTCGTAACTTGGAAGTTCAGCTTCTTCAGGAAGTAAAGGCCATCCACATGCATGACATTTAATGTTCTGACCTTCTTCTACCCCATGGGTAACCGCAGTACGACCATCAAATACGAAGCATTCACCTTCCCACATGCTTTCTTCAACAGGGGTTTCTTCCAGGTATTTTAAAATACCGCCTTTCAGGTGATAGACCTCATTAAAGCCTTCTTGAAGCAATAATGAGGTTGATTTTTCACAACGAATACCACCTGTACAGAACATGGCAATTTTCTTGTCTTTATGTTGTGCAAGGTTTTGTTTTACATACTCTGGAAATTCACGGAAAGTTTCTGTTTTAGGGTCAACCGCACCTTTAAATGTACCGGCTTTATATTCGTAGTCATTACGCGTATCCACCAGGATTACGTCATCACGTGCAATCAGTTCATTCCATTCTTTAGGATCTAGGTAATGACCGACTAAGTCGCGTGGTTTAACCTCTACACCTAAAGTTACAATCTCTTTTTTGAGCTTGATTTTCATTTTACGGAAAGGTTTTTCATCGCTATGAGATTCTTTGTACTCCATAGCGTTAAAGCCTTCATTCAAAAGAAAGGCATGAATTTGATCAATTGCTTGACGATCCCCAGCCACAGTACCGTTAATACCTTCACCGGCTACAATTAGAGTTCCACACAAGTTAATGCTGTTGACCAAGTCTAAAAGACGTTGTTGAAGATCGGCTGGATCTTGAACTTCTTTAAATTGATATAGTGCTGCAACAACCCAACTTGTGGTCGCTTGCTGTTCTACAGGTGCAAGCTGTTCTACAGTAGCGTTCATGGAATACTCCAAATGTATTATGATAGGACAAAATTCAAGGCGCGTATTTTAACGTGAATTGTATGAATAAGCGAGAAAACCATAACTAAAATATGGTTATTAAGCGAAAGATGCCGTTATAGGTTGTTATTTATCAAATCGATATTTAGTGAAAAGCGTTTGTTAGATGATTTTATTGATTTCTCAGTTGTGTAGGAGTGTGTTTTGAGTACTGACCGTCGAATTGCTTCTTTGACCCCATGTGCAGGGCGTTGTTCTACGGTATTTGGTGATTCAGTATGCCGTGGTTGCCGTCGTTTTAACCATGAGGTAATTCAGTGGAATACTTACACATCTGAACAGCACACTGCGGTCTGGAAGCGTCTGGATGCGCAACTGGATCAAATTTTAGTGCCGATGTTACCGCATGCCGATTTACGTCATGTGGAAGGCTTTGTTTTGTCTAAACGGGTACGTTTACGTGATGATGCCTCTAAAGGACGCAAGCTTTATCACGCCCTTAAAATTTGTGAAAAGAATAAAAATTTAGCTGAAGAAAGCGGTTTAGGGATTCAGGATAAACAGGTAAAACCCCTCTGGCAGGAATTTGAACGTCGGGTACTGGCTCTAGCAACAGCAAGTTATGATTTCGCTTTTTTACGTGCCGATGGTATTAGCCATAATTTACTACAGATGATAGAAGAAGATTAATTACATCATTTTTATTTGAAATTTAAAAAAATTAAAAGTGATTGTTAAAGAGTTTAAAAAGTGAATATCGCAGAATACCTGTTGTACTGCATGACTGTCGTTATCATGATTGCGACCTTATTCTAATATTCTGAATAATAAAAAAGCCCCTAAAGTCGGGGCTTTTTTATTATTAATCTTAAAGATTATGCGTTAAGCGATACTGCACAATTTCTTCAATGGTAATCACGGTTAAATGATGGCTTTGTGCATAAGCCAAAACTTGAATGCCAGACGCCATAGTGCCATCCGGATTGGTCAACTCACACAAGACACCTGCAGGTTTTAAACCGGCTAAACGTGCTAAATCAATCGTACCTTCAGTATGCCCACGACGGGTGAGTACACCACCATCACGGGCACGTAAAGGGAAGACATGACCTGGACGGTTTAAGTCACTGGCTACAGCACCATCTTTGATTGCAGCTTTAATTGTGGTGGTGCGGTCTTTGGCTGAAACACCAGTCGTTACACCGGTCGCTGCTTCAATGGTTACAGTAAATGCGGTTTTAAACTGGCTTGAGTTATCTGTCACCATCGGCGGAAGTTCCAAGTGATTAGCCAATTCATCCGTTAAGCATAAGCAGACAATACCTGAACCATCACGAATCATTCGTGCCATGGTTTCAACAGTCAGTGTCTCTGCAGCAACAATCAAATCGGCTTCATTTTCACGATCAAAATCATCCATGACCAAAACCGGTTTGCCTTGGCGGATATCTTCTAATGCTTTTTGAACACGTTGTTCAGCTGGGGGAAGGGCTGAAAAGAAAATTTCGGGTTGAATCAAACTAGACATTGAAACGCTCTCGTAAAATAAAATACGGTTGAACATTTCAGGACTGATGCAGAAATGGGGTCGCAGCGATATATCAAATATAAATATCCGTTACGTCGTCTTCTTTCATCCGGACTATACCGTCGGCTTTGGTTTCTCACCAAATCTGCGAGTCAATTTTTTAATAAAATTGACAGGCTCGTGGGCTGATTCAGTCATTGCACATACAAGCTGAATTTACCACCGGTGGGGAATTTCGCCCCGCCCTGAAGCGATGTGCAGTTATTATAGACCCGTTTTTAATCAAGGGCGCAGCTTTCTATAGATTAATCAGTCATATCGATAGTAATTCTGTGAATAATAAAGTGAAAATCAGCAGACAATAAAAAAGCCCGCGTATTGCGAGCTTTTAATATCTTTAAATTTTAAGCCACTTGAACAGGAATGCAGTTCGCAGTGTGATTTACAGTATTGTTTGGGTTAGCATACACAAGACGTGGTTTATGTGCGTTCGCTTCAGCTTCAGTGAAATCACCAAAGGTTGCAATAATTACTAAATCACCGACGTCAGCTTGATGTGCAGCACCACCATTGACTGAAATAATGCCTGAGTTTTCTTCACCACGAATTGCATAAGTGGTGAAGCGTTTACCATTCGTGACGTTCCATACGTGGATTTCTTCATATTCACGAATACCTGCTAAATCCATAAGTACGCCATCAATTGCACATGAACCTTCGTAGTGAAGTTCCGCATGAGTAACTTGAGCACGGTGAATTTTGCATTTTAATAAACGAGATAGCATGGCTGGCGTCTCCTTAGTCGAGCTAAGATTTTATCTTATGGTTAAATCAAATCACTTCTTACTGGATCAGTAATCCGCAGAAAACGCATTTTGCTCTGAAAAAAGCATCATGGCAAGAAGGATTGTTCAACAATTTATGGATTGATCAGTTTGGTTTATAAGCATTGATTTGATTCATGGCTTGCTGTATGTCACCATTTACCAGCAATTTAATGCGAGATAAAGCGTGAGCAATGGCATCATCCATTAAATTTTGTTCGCTGCTAGGCGCTTTGCTGAGTACATGTCCGGATACGCGTTCTTTTGCACCAGGATGACCAATACCAATACGTAAACGATGGAAATTAGGACCTATATGCGGAACGATATCGCGTAAACCATTATGACCACCGTGACCACCGCCTGTTTTTAGGCGAATTACACCGGGATCCATATCCAGTTCATCATGCGCAATCAGCATCATTTCTGGGGCAACTTGATAGAATTTTGCGAAGGGCACAACACTTTTGCCAGAGGCATTCATAAAGGTTGTGGGTAAAAGCAGACGAACGTCTTGACCTTCAATATTACCGCGACCGCTGATTCCGTAGAATTTAGGATCGGCTTTGAGGGAAATGCCATATTGTTCTGCAAGCCGTTCAACGAACCAGGCACCTGCATTATGGCGGGTTTGGGCATATTCCTTACCAGGATTGCCCAAACCGACAATTAGCGAAATTTTTGACACTAATTATACCGTTAACACTTATGCGCGTTTAAAGTCAGCGTGCATTGGCGTGTTTTTAGCTGGGTGACGTTGTAAAGCTTGGATTTTAACGCTTTCAACTTTGTCGCCCACTTGAATTTCAATCACTTCTTCAAAGAAAGAATTGTCTTCAAGAAATTTAATAAGTTGACGAAGTTCTAAAGTAACAGTTACAGGAGCAGCTTCACCACCGTAAATGATTGCTGGAACTTTGTTTTCTAAACGAAGGCGGCGGCTCGAACCTTTCCCTTGTACTGATTCGTCACGAGCTACTGCATTTAATACGAAGTTTGCCATGATGACATTTCCTCATTGAGTTTAATTGACTGAACCTTCGACCAGTTCAGTGATAGAAAGCCCTACCAGAGGGCAGGGCTTTTAAAATTTAGCGCTGTATTATAGATAACTATCAAACATTGCGCTAATAGATTCTTCGTTGTTAATACGACGAATTGTCTCAGCAACCATACTAGCGACTGAAACTTGGCGAATCTTACCAAGTTCTAATGCTTCTTGAGAAAGAGGAATAGTGTCTGTTACGACAAGTTCGTCGAGTACAGAATTTTTCAAATTCTCAAGGGCTTTACCAGAAAGTACAGGGTGAGTTGCATAGGCAACCACACGGCGAGCACCAAATTGTTTCAGTGCATCAGCAGCTTTACACAAAGTACCGGCAGTATCCACCATGTCATCCACGATTACGCAGTCACGATCTTTCACATCACCAATCAAATGCATCACTTGTGATTCATTTGCTTTTTGACGACGTTTATCGATGATTGCGAGATCGATATCACCCATTTGCTTAGCTACAGCACGTGCACGCACTACACCGCCAACGTCTGGAGAAACAACCATAAGATTATGGTGTTGCTGTTGACGAAGATCAGCAAGTAACGCAGGAGTACCGTAGATATTGTCTACAGGGATGTCGAAGAAACCTTGGATCTGGTCAGCATGAAGGTCGATCATTACAACGCGGTCAATACCTACAGTTGTCAGCATATCTGCTACAACTTTTGCAGTGATTGGCACACGGCTTGAACGAGGACGACGGTCTTGACGAGCATATCCGAAGTAAGGAATGACAGCAGTAATACGACCTGCGCTTGCACGACGTAAAGCATCGGCCATAACGAGGACTTCCATAAGGTTGTCATTCGTTGGGGCACAAGTAGGCTGTACGAGAAATACGTCTTTACCACGAACATTTTCAGTAATTTCGACAGCAATTTCACCGTCAGAAAAATGACCTACAGATGCTGCACCTAAAGGAATGTGCAGGTGGCTTACGACTTTTTGGGCGAATTGTGGATGTGCAGTTCCACTAAAAACGACAAGATTGGGCATGAAGCACCCTTGGCGGTTGGAATGTTTGAAAATAGATGGCAGGGGCGGCTGGATTCGAACCAACGGATGCCGAGATCAAAACCCGGTGCCTTACCACTTGGCGACGCCCCTAATGCGGCAGAACTTTAATATTTTTACTGTTCTATGTCAAGGTAAATTAACAAATGAACATGCAAACTCTGTTCTGTCTTTTTTGAGAAAATGGCAGGGGTAGCTGGATTCGAACCAACGGATGCCGAGATCAAAACCCGGTGCCTTACCACTTGGCGATACCCCTAAATTTGATCACTGTAATCTTCATTTAAACGACTGGTTTAAATGGCAGGGGCGGCTGGATTCGAACCAACGGATGCCGAGATCAAAACCCGGTGCCTTACCACTTGGCGACGCCCCTAATACAGTAATCTACAGATGAAAATGATGGCAGGGGCGGCTGGATTCGAACCAACGGATGCCGAGATCAAAACCCGGTGCCTTACCACTTGGCGACGCCCCTATCACATAACCTTGAAATGACGTAATGGTGATTCATTTAAACTATTGACCAAGTAAGCTTTACAAGGTGAATGAGCTAAAATCTCATCAATATTCATATCAGCAGTTACTTCAGTAAAAACACAAGCACCTGTACCTGTAAGTTTTGCAATACCGAACTGGTCTAAATACTGCATCGCTTCATTCACTTCAGGATATAGACTTCTTGCCAAAGGCTCAAAGTTATTTCCAAAATTAAATGGCGTTAACTGATAGGCGCAAAATTTAGTAGGCTTCGTGTCTCTTGTCAACGTTTTTTGTGAAAAAAGCAGTTGAGTGCTGATAAAACAGTCAGGTTTTAACACAATGTATTGTTTTTGATCTAAGTCTATGAATGTTAAGTGTTCGCCAATGCCTTCTGCCCATGCATTACGACCATGGATAAAAATAGGAACATCGGCACCGAGTTTTAAACCTAACTCAGCCAGTTGTTCAATATTTAGACCGCACTGCCACAATTGATTCACCACAATCAGGGTGGTGGCCGCATTGGAGGAGCCACCTCCGAGTCCTGCACCCATCGGAATGTTCTTTTCGATGGCGATTTTTAAGCCACCTGGCTGTTTGGCATAAGGTTTTAAAATTTGTGTGGCTTTGTAGATCAGGTTTTGTTCTAAATCCACACTGCTCAAACCATCAATTGAAATCGTCAAGTCATCTGTTTGAGTGAATTCTAGCCAGTCAGTTAGATCAATCAGTTGGAAAATGCTTTGCAATTTATGATAGCCATTGTCACGACGACCGGTGATATGCAAAAAAAGATTGAGCTTGGCAGGAGAGGGAACACGAATCATAGAATTTTGAACTTTTTAAGATTTAGCGGTTTTGAATGACCATTGTAATACGGTTTTCCTGACCGGATTCAAGCGTCTGCTTCAAAATCAATTTATTCGGTAATTGCGCTTGAGCGTTATAGCTTAAATCAACAGTCCAGCCATCTTCCAAAAACTGGATTGGACGATTACTTTCATCTTTGCTAATTGTCGCTTGTGTGGTTGCAGGCTTGGCTTGAACCCAATCCACCAGATGGGTGATCGGTGCTTGCCAGCCAGTGGCACGTTCCAGTAATTCTTCCGGCGTTTCAGCTTGAATGAGTCCCGTTTTGGCACTGTTTAAGGTGACTTGACCTGGAATGCCTGAAATTTGCGTTTTACCCACCCCTAAAATTCCGCTTAACTCGATGTCAAATTCATCCTGTTGTTGTACCCAGGTAAAAAATGCACTGCCAGATTGTCCTGGTGTTTTTACCCCAATTTTACCTTGCAGGTTAAAATTGTTTGCTGCTTCAGGTATTTGGGAAACGTTGGGAGCTTGAGGTTGCGTATATTGCTGGCAACCTGTCAGAACCAGTGTGCTTGTGGCAATCAGGGTTAAGCTGAATTTTGAAAAAATACGCATAAAGATCATTAACTCTTTTTCAGGTGTGGCGGTAACAATAACGATTTAAGTTGTTCTAATTGAGGATCATTGGGGTGTTTTTTTTGTAATTGTTGTAACACCTGATTAAATTTTGTCAGATCGCCTTGCATATATAGCGCTTTTGCATAGCGCACACCAATTTTAACACTTTGACTGATCTCATACGCTTTTTCTAAAACCAGCGCCGAGGTTTTAAAGTCGTTTTGTAAAAAGGTGATATAGCCGAGCGTATCCAAAATAGAAGCTTGTTCTGGCGCAAACTCCAACGCATGTTCAACATACTGCCTGGCTTCATCCAGTCGTCTATTTTGTAACGCCAGTGTATAGGCGTAGGCATTCAGGTAGGTTGGACTATTTGGCTCAATTTCCAATAATTTTTTCAATAATTTATCAAGCTTATCCTGGTCTTGATAAGGGTCAAGCAGCAGCACTTCTGAATAGATCAGTTCAGGGTCATCCGGTATGTTTTTGATGGCTTCATCTAACAGGCGCATGGCTGCTTTTTTATTGTCCATACGTTTTAGAATATCGGCCTGAGCCTGATAGAGGAAACTGGCATGTTGCGGGTAGTTCACCCGTTCCTGGGTTAAAAACCGTAGCGCATCGCTAAGCTGTTTTTGCTCTGAAAAAATATTAATCATGTTTCGGCGTGAAACAGTGTAGAGACTGCCATCCACCAGGCGGTAATAGGCTTTTGCAGTTTCAAAATGTTGTTTTCTTTCGGCATTTACGGCTAAATAATAATAAGCTTCGTTTTGATATTGGTTGGAATATCGAAGCTCAACTAAAAACTTTTCCGCCTTTTCATACTCTTCTAAATCGATACTGGTTAAGCCTGCAATGAAGAGGGCTTCTTCCTCATGGGGCCATTTCTTGAGTATATTTTCGAGTTTATCCAGTGCTTCCTTGGATTTATTAATTTTAATTAAATATTTAATTTCAGCCAGGCGAACTTCTAGATTGGATTTATGTTTGTGACTGGATCTGTCATACCATTTTAGGGTGGCTTCTTCATCACCCAAGGCACTGAGTAAATTGGCTTTCATTAAGATAAAGCCGGTGACTTTAGGACGTTTTTTAAGTGCACGATTAACCGTAACAAGCGCTTGCTCTAACTGCCCATTTTGCGCTTCCAGGCCTGAAATCAGTATTAAAACCGATGGGTTGTCTCGCTCTTTACTTTTGCTTAATGCATCCAGTAGAACTTCTCGATCTTCAGGTTGTTCCGGTGCAATTCCGACCAGAATCTTTTCCAAGTCTGCATTGGGGTCAATATTTAAAATTTTATCGAGTGTTTCGGATGCCAGTTCATACTCATGCGATTTCAGGGCAATATGTGAAAGATAAAATAAAGCCGGAACATCGGTAGGTTCCTGAACCACCCAATGCGTTGCAATGTCGAGTGCAGCTTTTAGGTCATTTTGTTCCAGTGCAATATTTAAAGCACGCTGTTTCACCGTGGTTGAACTGCTTTTAATTGCAAGCACGGTGTAGTTATGTAATGCTGTTGGGATGTCGTGATATGTCAGGGCAAACTCAGCAATCATGCTTTGTTTTATGGCATTATAGTTTGAATTGGCATGATAAATTTCTCCGGATGCTCTAATATGAGCACTCGAAGCCATGCTACCCACAAGTAAGAATGTGGTAGAATATTGCTTAATTGTCGCGCCGCTTATTCGGCTATTTGTTTGACGCAATTTTTCTTGATCCAAGTAATGCTTTTTATGACACCAATATTGCACAATAGCATAAATTTAGCGAAATGATGATCTGATATGTCTTTCTTTGCATTGGGTGTCAACCATCAAACCGCTTCTGTAGAACTGCGTGAACAGATTGCTTTTAACCCTGAAAAGTTAACGCAACTGCTTGCCGAGCAAAGCCAAAACCATGACTTGAATGATATGGTCGTGGTTTCTACATGTAATCGAACTGAAGTTTACGCGATGTCTGAAGATGCAGACATGGTAATGAATTGGCTCGCCCAGGCAAATGGCCTAGATGCTAAACAATTGTTAAATCATGTCTATCGCTATGAAAATGCGCAGGCTGTGACGCATCTGATGCGGGTGGCCAGCGGTCTTGATTCCTTAATGCTGGGTGAACCGCAAATTTTAGGACAAGTAAAGTCTGCACTTTCTCTAGCTAAAGATGCGCATACCGTTTCTCCAAATTTAAACCGAATTTTTGAATATGCTTTTTACGCAGCCAAGCGCGTTCGCTCGGAAACTGCGGTCGGTAGTCATGCAGTTTCCATGGGTTATGCAGTTGCCCAACTTGCACTTCAAGTCTTTAGTAAGCCTGAACAGCTGACGGTGATGGTGGTTGCAGCTGGTGAAATGAATAGCTTGGTGGCGAAACATTTGGCTGAAATGGGCGTGGGTAAAGTGCTGATTTGCAACCGAACGCGTGCTCGTGCTGAAACATTGGCGCAGGAAATTGCCCATCGTGTAGATGTTGAAATTATCGATTTTTCCGAGTTGGCGGCAAATTTATACCGTGCAGATGTGATTTCCAGCTGTACCGGAAGTCTGCATCAGGTCATCGCTTACAAGGATGTTAAAACTGCATTAAAAAAACGTCGCTATCAACAAATGCTGTTGGTGGACTTGGCTGTTCCGCGTGATATTGATCCTAAAGTAGAATCATTAGATGGCGTGTATTTATATGGCGTTGATGATTTACAAAGTGTAATTGATGACAATCTTGCACAACGTCGTCAAGCGGCTGTTGAAGCAGAAGTGATGGTCAATCAATTGGCCACAGAATTGATCACCCAGCAAAAAATCAATAGAGCGGGCAGTACCATTCATGCTTATCGTGAACAAGGCGAAGTGCTGAGACAGGAAGAGTTAGCTCTGGCGATGTCTCGAATTGCCACAGGTGAAAATGCCGAGCAGGTTCTACAGGAATTTTCGCATCGCTTAACCCAAAAATTACTCCATCCTACTTCTATTTTATTACGCCAAGCGGCGAAAGCTGAAGATCCAAGTTGTTTTGAATGGATGCGTGATGATTTGGAAGATATCTTTGCAAAGCGTCGTAAAATCAAAAAATAATTGATTAATTTTTTTAGTTTTAGCGTATGGCCACTTATTCTTCTATAAGGGTAAGTGCCCTTTTTTTTGCAATCTCAGAAATGCGCAGTTTCAGATTCTTCATTTCTGCAATGCTGCTAAATTTTTTCGATTTCATCTTTTTCGTTAGATATTCATACTGTAATTTTGTTGATAAATCCGCTGCAAGCTTATCTGCTTGCTCGGGTGATGACGTGTAATCGCTGACATTCGCATTCTGTAAAATATGCTGTAATTCATGGTGGTACGCTGCACATGCACCTAAGACATAATATTGCGATAATTCAGTATCATCCGGTAAATCATCAAAAATCACATTAAAGATATTCAAAATTTTAAACAGCAATTGATCTTGTGAAATTAAAGCACTCAGCGGTTCAAAATGAATATACAAATAAGGGTGATTCATCAAAATTGCAATCACATATTCTTCGGCATCAATTTTGGTGCTAAAGCTTAAATACGCGTCATTGTTGACTTGCGGCTGCCATTTACGGCTATAACCGAGCTTTTCACGGAAATATTGCTGCAACAAATAACGGTAAGAACCATGTTTCGGCAACAGTTCAGTGAGTTGTTTGAGTTCGCCCATGACCTGACTTTTACCTTCAGGCGATGTACTGTTATGGTTCTGGGTTAAATAGGCAAAAATAAACTCAGATAAAAGTGGTGCAGCTTGCAACATGCGTTGGAAGTTTTCTAAACCTTCACGACGAATGAGCGAGTCTGGATCGTGATCATTGGGGAGTACGAAGAACTTGAGTTCACGACCATCATTTAATAATGGCAGAGCAATTTCTAAAGTACGACGTGCCGCTTTTTGTCCCGCAGCATCGCCATCAAAAGCAATGGTAATGCGTTGATTATGCTTGAATAAAATATCCAAGTGTTCGGTATTGCTGGCGGTCCCTAGGGTCGCTACAGCCCCATAGATGCCATATTGCTGCAAGGCAATGACATCCATATAACCCTCAACCATCAACCAGTCTTGAGCTTTTTGCTTGCGTCCTTCATATAAACCATACAGCAGTCGGTTTTTATGAAAGACATCAGAATCTGGCGAGTTGATGTACTTGGGTTTGATTTCGTCATTTAAAGCACGACCACCAAAGCCAACTACACGACCTCTAGAATCGCGAATCGGGAAAATCACACGGTCACGTAACAAGTCGAAGCCACGACCGCTGTCACTGGTACGAATCAGCCCGAGTAACTTTAGACCCTCTATGTCTTGAGGGAAGGCTTTTTCAAGGTGTTGCCAATCTTCAGGTGCATAACCTAAACGCCAATACGCAATAGTTTCAGCACTTAAACCGCGTTGTTTGAAATATTGCTGTGCAGTCTGACTATGCGGTAATTGCTGCTCATAATAGAGCGTAATATTTTCCAATAAATCGTATAAGTTACCGTCTTGAGGGATATCTTCAAATGCTGCTGTCGCTTGATCAAACGCTGCAAATGGATCATTGCCATAGAACGCATCCTCTTGCATTTGGAATTCTGCAAAAGGGTCGTGATCGATTGCTATCGGTGATGGGACATTAGAATTTTGTTGTAAATTCACCGAAGCATTTTGAGGGTTGGGTTCAACTTTTTTCGCAACAGGCTGAGGCTTCGCTGCTTCACGTTTGTATTTGAGTTTGGTTGAATCGTGATTATCTTTAGGAAGTTCAATGCCGGTTTGGCTGGATAGATCTTTCATCACATCGACAAAATTACGACCGTCAATATCCATTAAAAAGCGAATGGCGTTACCGTTAGCCTGACAACCAAAGCAATGAAAGTACTGTTTATCCCGATAAACATGGAACGAGGGCGATTTTTCCTGATGAAAAGGGCAACAACCTGAATAGGTGCGACCGGTTTTCTTAAGTTTCACGCGCTGACCAATCAGATCGACAATATCTGTTCGATCTAATATTTGATCAATCGTGTGTTGAGGAATAGCCATACGTATGCAATCGAGTTGTGATCTATCTATTAAAAATGGCTGACAAATAGGCTGTCAGAATTTAGGTAAATTAAAAGTGCATCAGCTGTTAAAAGTTAATTTGTATACCTTTTGCACAAAATGATCAATATGATCCGTTAAAATAGCAAAAGGGCAAGTATGATAACTTGCCCTTCATGAAAATGCGAACAATAAGCTCGGCTTATTTAGTTGCTGGCGCTTCTTCTGTCGTCGGTTCTTCAATCGTTTCCTGTTTCGGTGCAGGAATGCTGCTTTCAGTTTGTGGTCGATCTAACAAACCAAAACTTAAACGATTGGTGAGACTGCGTTTTTCCCCATCTGCAGAGCTTTGTTGCTGCTCTGCCTCTGTTGAAGTCTGCGCTTCACGTCCAAATACACCTAAAGTTGCGCGGTTAATCCAGCTGCCTTCACTGCGTGCAGCACGAAGATTCACGCTACCATCCGCTTTAACCAGGTTTGGATAATTGAGCTTTAACACTTCAATATATTGCTTTGAAGTTTGAGTATCACCTAGTTTGTCATAACCATAGGCAATTGTGGCTAAAGCTTCAGGCACTTGCGGCGTTTGTGGATAGTGTTCAACCACCCATTGTGAGCGTTCAACTGCAGCTAACCATGCCTTGCGTTTGATATTAAAACGCGCTGCATTCATCTCGGCTTCAGCTAACTCTGTACCAATAAATTTCATACGCTGTGCTGCATCGACTGCATAGGTGCTCGATGGGAAGCGACGAATGAAATCGACAAAGTTTTGATAAGCCACTTTTAAATAGCTGACATCACGATGGGCCTGCTTTAATGAGGTATAACGTAATAGACCCTCATAGTTTTGTTCCATATTCGCGACACCACGAACATAGTAGGCATAGTCCACATTTGGATGCTGTGGATTTAAACGAATAAAACGTTCGGCAAGGGCAATTGCACCTTCATAATCTTTTTGTTGAAATTTAACGTACAACAATTCTAATTGTGCTTGTTGCGCATAATCACCTGTAGGGTAATAAGTATCTAACGCTTCAAGGTGCTTAGCCGCGTCAGTATATTGACCACGTTCAAGGGCTTTTTCAGCTTTTTGAATATAAACTTGCTCGCTAGATTGTGGTCCTGTGTCCACAACATCTTTCTTTGGATTACTGCTACAGCCCACTATTGCCGACGCAATGCCTAAAGATAAAGCAAGCATTGTCATTTTATAACGTGGTAACGACATAAAAATTCCTCTGTTAATACGGGCAATGAGCTACAATTGCACTATTAAACCACTTTTGTCTGAATGAGCAAATGAGTCAAGCACAATCTTCTAATTCTAATTTCCCTGAAACTGATTTCAATTTACTTGAAGATTCTGAGGATGCAGATAACCATACTTCAGACTCAACTGCAACACGTTTATCGTTGCAATTTCAATTGGATGAAAGCTATTTAGGGCAACGTATCGACCAGGTTGCAGCTCTGGTTTGGAACGATTTTTCCCGTGAAAAATTGAAGCAGTGGCTGAAAGATGGCCATTTGTTGGTAAATGGTAACACTGTCAAGCCCAAGTATAAATGTGAAGGCGATGAGCTTTTAACACTCAATGTTGAGTTGGAAGTTCAAACCAAAAGCTTGCCTGAAGATATTCCATTGAATATTGTTTATGAAGATGACGACATTATTGTCATTAATAAACCGGTCGGCATGGTGGTTCATCCAGGCGCGGGCAACAGCTCGGGTACCTTGGTCAATGCCTTGTTGCATCATTATCCTAAATCGGCTGAGTTGACACGTGCGGGCCTCGTGCACCGTATTGATAAAGACACCAGCGGTTTGCTGGTGGTTGCGAAAAACCTGGAATCTCAATTTTCATTGAGTAAGCAGTTGGCGAAGAAAACCGTCTACCGTATTTATGATCTGGTGGTTTACGGCAAAATTATTGCCGGTGGCACCATTGATGAGCCAATTAAACGTCATCCGGTTGATCGGATTAAAATGGCCATCTTGCCGGGCGGTAAGGATGCGGTAACCCATTACAATGTGAAAGAGCGCTTCCAGCATTTCACTCGTGTTGAAGCACGTTTGGAAACGGGTCGTACCCATCAAATCCGTGTGCATTTTAGTTATCTTGGATATGGCCTTGTCGGTGATCCGGTGTATATGAGTCGTGTACGTGTTCCTGCAGGTGCTTCTGACTTGCTGGGTGATACTTTACGTGGCTTTAAACGTCAGGCCTTACATGCATCAAAACTTGGCTTGGTTCATCCACGTTCAGGTGAAGAGATGATGTTTGAAGCACCTTGGGCAGATGACTTTGCTCAGTTGGTTGAAGTGTTACGTAGCGAAAACAAAGCCTACTAAGCTATTTTATCGCCTGCTATGAATCATAAGGAAAGAGACATGCAATTTGTTCAAGGGCTTCCACAATGCGTATTTGTTGGGCAGACACGAGTGCATCATCAAAAAACTCAACCCTCTGCTCAACCTGAACTTGCAGGATTTAACCTGGCATTGCATGTCCATGATGATGCAAAGCGTGTACAACAGCATCGTATAGCGTTACTACAGGAGTTTGCTGAATTCGGAGTCGATAAAGTCACCTGGATGACGCAAACGCACAGTACCATTTGTCATACCATCAATGAAGAAATTCCTTTTCAGGCACTTGAAGGTGATGGTCTGGTCACCCAGCGTAAAGCGCATGCTTTAATGATGATGACTGCGGATTGTTTGCCTGTCGTGCTTGGCAATGCGGATGGCACGGAAATCGCGAATCTGCATGCCGGTTGGCGAGGTCTGGCCAATGGTATTGTTGAAAATACTATTGCGACCATGCAAAGTCAGCCGACGTGGGCATGGTTAGGTGCTGCGATCAGTCAGCCATGTTTTGAAATTGGTGAAGAAGTCAAATTCGCTTTTTGTTCAAAATATCCTGAACTGGAGCGTGCTTTTAAAGGCAGTGAAAAACCCGCCAAGTTTTATGCTGACTTGTATGCTATCGCACGATTTATTCTGCAGCAACACGGTGTTGAAGTTGTACTTGGTGGTGACCAGTGTAGCTACCAGCAAACGGAAGAATACTTTTCTTATCGCCGTGAAGCAAATACTGGACGCATGGCCACATTCGTGTTTATGGCTTGAAACTGTTAAACTTGCTTAAAATTTACTGCTTTTATTGATATGTCTTTATCTTCGAAATCTCTTGCCATCGTTTATCACAGTCCCTATGGACATACTGCAAAAGTTGCCTCTTTTATTGCGCAAGGTGCAGAGCAAACAGGCATTCATGTACATTGCATGAACATCGAACATGTCGATTGGGATGTACTAGATCAAGCTGATGCGATTGTTTTCGGTTGCCCAACTTATATGGGAAGTCTAACTGCTGCTTTGAAGTTATTTATGGAGCAGTCTTCCAAACGCTGGTTGGCACGCACATGGCAAGGCAAAATTGCAGCAGGTTTCACCAATGGTGGTGGATTGAGCGGTGACAAGTTAGCAGTATTACAACAGATTAATTTGTTTGCCATGCAACATGGCATGTTGTGGACAGGCTTGCCGATGATGCCCACCGGGCGGAGTGCGCAGGATTTGAACCGGATGTCGAGCTTTTTAGGCTTAATGACCCAGTCTGATAATGCCCCTGTAGAAATAACCCCGCCACAAGGTGATTTAGATACGGCAATCTGGTTTGGTGAATATATTGGCTTATTGATGAATAAACTAAAATAAACCCAGATTGATTTAAATATTAAAAAACCTCCAGATGGAGGTTTTTTGTTTTATAGATAAAAAATTATTTATGGAAAATTCGAGCCTTATCGCGTTGCCAGTCACGGTCTTTTTCAGTGGCACGTTTATCGTGAAGTTGTTTACCTTTTACTAAAGCAATTTCAAGCTTGGCATTTGGCCCTTTCCAGTAACAGGCCAGTGGAACGCATGAATAACCTTTTTGGTTAATCGCACCCATCAGCTTTTCAATTTCACGTCGGTTCAACAAAAGTTTACGTGTACGCGTAGCTTCAGGGACTACATGTGTCGATGCGCTCAGTAAAGGCTGAACCTGTGCACCAAACAAGAAAGCTTCACCATTTTTAAAGGTAATATAGCTTTCTACGATGGTCATACGACCTGCACGCATTGATTTGACTTCCCAGCCTTGCAATGAAAGACCAGCTTCAAACTTCTCTTCAATAAAATAATCGTGGCGGGCACGTTTGTTGAGTGCAATAGTTCCGCCGTTATTTTTTTTAACTACAATACTTGCTTTCGCCATAATCTGATACTTCCAATCTTACTGCTATTGTACCGCAACTCGAACCAAGATGAAGTTTTTTAAATTTATGAGGATTATTCACTAAAAAAACAAGTTTTTGTTAAAATAAGCATCTATACAATAAACTAGAGTACAAATGGATGTCTAAAACTCGCGTTATTTATCCGGGCACATTCGATCCAATTACCAATGGTCATATCGATTTAGTGTCACGTGCAGCGAAAATGTTTGATGAAGTTGTGGTTGCAATTGCCATTGGTCATCATAAGAATCCAGTCTTTAGTTTAGAAGAGCGAGTGGATTTAGCGCAGAAATCGTTAAGTCACTTGCCCAATGTAGAATTTGTCGGCTTTGATGGTTTGTTGGTAAATTTTTTCCGGGAACAAAAAGCCACTGCAGTGCTTCGTGGTTTACGTGCAGTATCGGACTTTGAATATGAATTTCAATTGGCCAATATGAATCGTCGGCTTGATTCAAATTTTGAAGCGGTGTTTTTAACCCCTTCAGAGCAATATTCTTTTATTTCATCTACGTTGGTACGTGAAATTGCCCGTTTAAATGGTGATGTGACCCAGTTTGTACCGCAAGCTGTGGTTGACGCCTTTAAACGGAAACAGCAACAAGGTTGGTAGCGTGTCTTTATATATTACCGATGAATGCATCAATTGTGATGTGTGTGAGCCGGTGTGCCCGAATGAGGCCATTTTCATGGGTGAAATCATTTATGAAATTCACCCCGATTTATGTACCGAATGTGTCGGGCATTTTGATGAACCACAGTGTCAATTATTCTGTCCAGTCGATTGTATTCCAAATGACCCAGAGCATGTGGAGTCGCAAGATCAATTGATGGATAAATATAAAAAACTGATTGCTCAAAAAAGCACAAGCAATTAGTGCTGAAGTTTGATAAGATGCGCCCCGAAGTGAGCTAGACGATCGCTGCTGTGTAGATCTTCGTGATTGAAACAGGGGAGGAAAGTCCGGGCTTCATAGGGCAGGGTGCCAGGTAACGCCTGGGCGGTGAAAGCCGACGGCAAGTGCAGCAGAGAGTAGACCGCCATCTTTGCAATTTCCCTTCGGGGAGACCAAGAGAGATGGTAAGGGTGAAAGGGTGCGGTAAGAGCGCACCGCGTGTCTGGTAACAGTTCACGGCAAGGTAAACCCCACCAGAAGCAAGACCAAATAGGAATCCTGAGGCACGGCCCGTGCTGGATTCGGGTAGGTCGCTTGAGCGTACGAGTGATTGTGCGCCTAGAGGAATGATCGTTCACGACAGAACCCGGCTTATCGGCTCACTTCACCAATTTTTTTACAATTATTGTGTGATATTTCTTGACATACAGTATGTTGAAATAGATAATACGCGCACAGTTTTGGCTATGTAGCTCAGTTGGTTAGAGCACCGCACTCATAATGCGGGGGTCACAGGTTCAAGTCCCGTCATAGCCACCATTTTCATAGGTCACGCTTCTATAAGCGTGACTTTTTTTTATGCCTAAAATTTATATTTAAAATAATTTATTCACACTGGATGGTGCTTGCTGCTAATTTAATTTTTGGAAATTCCTGATGGTATTTTTCTAGAATAGCGTCTTTCTTCTCTGGACCGAACACCATCAATTGTAATTGACTAATTTTATGTTCTGTTAAATGCTGATATGCACAATGGAATGCAATCTGGTTTTGCGTGGCAATCGCTAATTTTTGATCTTCTGGAATTTGTTCAATTCGATACAATTTTTGTTGTGCTTTACTGAGCTGTACCAAGCTACGCTTTTGTTGCATGCTTAGCAGTTGTTGATTGTTGATCCAGCGTGCCACATCCATACGTACCCCATTATAATCTACGAATATTGGGGAAATCACTTGGCAGGAGGTAGTGATGAAGGTCATTAAACCGATAGCGATTAATTTGCATGGGTTCATCTTTATCTCAATCTTTCAGTGTTTTAATTTTGCGGTTAAATTGAAAATAGCATGAATAAATAGCCGTTTTGTTTAAATATTAACTGAAAAATTTTAAATTGCTTAAAGTCTGAACACTTGTAAAATAAAGGGCTTGACGCTACTCGCTGAAATTTAGATAATGCGCACACAGTTTATGGCTATGTAGCTCAGTTGGTTAGAGCACCGCACTCATAATGCGGGGGTCACAGGTTCAAGTCCCGTCATAGCCACCATTTTTATAGACCACGCTCTCAGCGTGGTCTCTTTTTTTGTGGGTCAAAAAAGTATTGGCTTATATAAAAATAAAAAAGACGAGAAAAGAATTACAATTTATCTTGGATATATTGCTCAATAAATTGATGTGTGGTCTCGCTTAAATAAAAAGGCGAGATTAGTTGCTGCAGAATCCCGTCTAATAGTCCTTGTTGTTCTAGAGCCTGAATGGTATGCGGCAAGAAGCGTAATGCTTCCTGATGCAAATCAGCTTCATTTAAGCCAACAGACTGCAATAATTCCTGCATGTTGTAATCGGCAAAATAATCATAAAAAACCGCCACAACATCCAGAATAACCTGTTGTAAGTATTCACCTTGTCTCAACTGTCGCCATGTTTCATAGACCAGTATGAAAAACTCTTCAAAGTCGATGGCCTGGAATTGAGAGAAAGTTTCTTTTAAAGTTCTTTGTTTAATATCATCCCATAAATGCAGGCTGATATCGGCAAGTTCTTCATTCGGCAATAAAATGATGTTGCCTAGCTGTTTTACTAAGGTTTGAGCAAGTTGCTGTTCAAGTTTGAGTTCAATATTTTGTTGCTGGTCTTGAATAAAACTCAGTATTTTGGAACCTAGGCCATATTTGTGCGTATTGAGTTTGCGTAAATGATCGAGCCAAGGGGTGTTGCTTTCAAGGATTTGATTGGCTAGCTGCAAACTCACGTGGTTTACTTGTGGATTGTGCTGCAGGTTGGCTTGGATGTAATGACGCAACTGGTCTAATTCAAGGAGCTTGTACAGCCATAATTCAAAAGACTCATCAGAAAATAGCTCATTGATTTGAGTGTGGCTATTAATGGCAAGATGATGAATTCTTTGTGCGATAAGGCCGATAAACTCTAAAATTTCTGCGCCTAAATTCAATTCAAAAGCATATTTTTGAACCACATCTTGTAAGGCTTCAAGTTTAATACATTGTTTTAAGAGTATTTGATCTGAATGGGTATAAATGTGATGAATAAATTTTTCTATATATAAGTTATTTTGTTCTGCGAATAATTGTTTTTTAATAAAGCGAGTTTGCTCAAGCATAAGCGCTTGAGCAAACTGTTGAGCAAAGTCCTGCTTAAGCACCCGGTGCCCATCCATTCATGATTGGATAACGACGTTCACGGCTAAATGAGCGTGAGCTAATACGCGGGCCAATCGCAGCTTGACGACGTTTGTATTCGTTACGGTCGACCAGTCGAATGACTTTTTCAACCACTTCTTTTTTAAAGCCTTTAGCAATGATGTCATCTTGGCTCATATCTTCTTCAATATAGGCATAAAGAATCGCATCAAGTACGTCATAGGCAGGTAAAGAATCTTGGTCTTTTTGGTCAGGGCGAAGTTCGGCAGAAGGTGGACGAGTAATCACACGTTCAGGGATTACTGGGGTTTCTGAAATGCTGTTACGATATTTAGCTAGTTCAAACACAATCGTTTTATAAACGTCTTTGAGAACGGCATAACCGCCTGCCATATCGCCATACAGTGTGCAGTAGCCTACAGAAAGTTCTGATTTGTTACCGGTAGCCAATACTAGATTGCCGAATTTATTCGATAATGCCATCAACAGTGTACCACGTGAACGTGCCTGTAAGTTCTCTTCAGTCGCATCCGCAGGGCTGTTGCCGAAGAATGGATACAGGGTTTGCATAAAGCTGTGAACAATAGGATTGATTTCGGCAATACCGAAAGTCACACCCATATTCTTTGCTTGTGCGGCAGCATCTTCAACACTGATTTGAGCGGTGTAAGTATACGGCATCATCACGGCTTGGACTTTATCTGCACCAATCGCATCAACTGCAATTGCAAGTGTTAATGCAGAGTCGATCCCGCCAGATAAACCGAGAATCACACCTGGGAAGCCAGAGCGTTGAATGTAATCACGAGTCGCTAAAACCAGACCTTGATAAATTTCAGCCATGGTATCTAAAACAGGAGTTACGGCTCCAACTTTATAAGCTTGTTGTTCAGCTGCATATTCAGCGTAATAAAGATCTTCTTTAAAGCTTGGTGCCTGTAAAGCAATGCCGCCATCTTTATTGATCACAAAACTGGTGCCATCAAAAATAAGGTCGTCTTGACCACCGACTTGGTTGGTATAAACCAAATTAATGTTCAATTGTTTAGCAAGCTCGCTCATGGTGGTAAGACGATGTTGCGGTTTACCCACTTCATAAGGTGAAGCATTTAAGACTAAAGCGGTTTCAACATTCAGTTGTGATAATTGATGTACGGTACTCAGCGACCAGATATCTTCACAAATCAAAACGCCAAATTTATGACCTAAGTATTCAAAAACAAGGTGTTGATGTCCTTCGCTGAAATAGCGTTTTTCATCAAATACACTATAGTTTGGCAAGTTCTGCTTGTTATAAATACCCAGTACTTGACCATCTTTCATGACAGCTGCCGCATTATAGCGGTGACCATCTTCTGTTTGATTGACAAAACCAAAGACCATGACTATGTCTTTCACTTGGCTAAGTTGCTCAAATGCTTTTTGAGTACGTTTAGCAAGGCTAGGGCGGAGTAATAAATCTTCCGCAGGATAGCCAAGGGTTGAAAGCTCTGGGAAGATAATTAAATCAGCTTTTTGTTTTTTGGCTTCATTTACCTGTTCAAGCATTTTTTGAGCATTTGCTTCGATATTGCCAATATGCGGAGAGAATTGTGCAAGGGCAATTTTAAAACTTTTCATTCCAACTTAATCCTATACCTATAGGGATATATACACAGACTTGTGATTTATTATGGCTATTGGTTCAACGCTGTGTACGCGACGATAAACAAATAGATGTTTAATCAATAATTAGCAATTCGATACTATATACGAATTGCGGCATTTGTTGAGAAAAAAACAAAAAAAAATCCGAATTTAGACAAAAAAACTACAGCGGTTAATGGGAGAATAAGAACGCTAAAATGCATGATTATTGCCCGATCAGATGACATTATTTATGAAACCTATATTGCATACTTTGAATCAGTTGTTTGAAGTTAAAAATCGTAAATTAACCCCCGGTGAAAGGCAGCTTGCACAGTCTGTTTTTGGTACGCATTTGCAGCTGGATGCAATTAGAATTGTGGCGCATCGGGCTGTTTTGAAGAATTATGCGATTAGTCCAAATGGATATATTTATTTCAATCCGAAAAACTGGTGCGAAGACTTCTCGAAACTGTCCTTAGCTAAACAGTCATGGTTAATTCATGAACTGACTCATGTTTGGCAAATTCAGCAAGGTTTGGCTGTGGTACGTAAGGCAATATTTGACCGTAAATATCGTTATGTCTTGGAGCAGGGTAAGTTGTTTTTGCAGTATGGCATTGAACAGCAGGCGCAGATGGTGCAGGATTATTTTATTAAAAAATCACGCGGGCAAGAGTGTCAGGCCTATGAGGACTGTATTCCGTTTTTGTCTCAAAAAGCGTGAGCTTGGATGAGCTTAAAATAACAAAGTGGTTTATTGGGTATTAAGAAAAATTAAAGCATTTTTGCGTCATAAAAAAACCGCCCGGAAGGGCGGTTTTTTTAAATCGTAGAATTCTTTCGAATTAACGACCTTGGATGTCACGTTGAACTTCACCAGTGTAAAGTTGACGTGGACGACCAATTTTGTAAGCACCGCTGTGCATTTCTAACCAGTGGCTGATCCAGCCAACTGTACGTGCAAGAGCGAAGATTACAGTAAACATTTCAGTCGGGATACCAATCGCTTTAAGGATGATACCTGAGTAGAAGTCTACGTTAGGGTATAAGTTACGTTTGATAAAGTATTCGTCAGACAACGCAATACGTTCAAGTTCCATAGCAAGCGCAAGTTGTGGATCGTTGATGCCAAGAGCAGCAAGAACTTCATCACAAGTTTCTTTCATTACTTTCGCACGTGGATCGAAGTTTTTATAAACTCGGTGACCGAAGCCCATAAGTTTAACTTCTTTAGTTTTCACTTTTTCCATGAAGCCAGCAACGTTTTCTACAGAGCCGATTTCATCAAGCATCTTAAGAACAGCTTCGTTCGCGCCACCGTGAGCAGGACCCCAAAGTGCAGAAATACCCGCAGCGATACATGCGTAAGGGTTAGCACCAGTAGAACCAGCTAAACGTACTGTAGATGTAGACGCATTTTGTTCATGGTCAGCATGAAGCGTAAAGATACGATCCATTGCTTTAGCAAGAATTGGGTCAACTTTGTAATCACGATCTGCAGGAGTCGCGAACATCATGTGAAGGAAGTTTTCAGCGTAGTTCAAGTCGTTACGTGGGTAAACGAACGGTTGACCGATGGTGTACTTGTAGCTCCAAGCTGCCAAAGTAGGAACTTTAGCAATCAAGCGGATTGCTGTAATTTCACGGTGGTCAACATTTTCGATGTCTAGGTTGTTGTGATAGAACGCAGAAAGCGCACCCACTACACCAACCATGATCGCCATAGGATGCGCATCACGACGGAAACCATTGAAGAAACGGCTAACTTGATCGTGAACCATAGTGTGGTTACGAACTTTAGCGTCAAATTCTACTTTTTGTTCAGCTGTTGGGAGTTCGCCGTTTAACAATAAGTAGCAAGTTTCTAGGTAGTCTGCTTTAGTTGCTAACTGGTCGATCGGGTAACCACGGTGTAAAAGAACACCTTTACCACCATCGATGAAAGTGATTTTAGACTCGCATGCAGCAGTAGCCATAAAACCAGGATCAAAAGTGAAGTGACCTGCGGCCAACACATCTTTAACGTCGATTACATCTGGGCCCAATGTGCCGCTGTAAATTGGTAATTCAATTTCTTTGCCATCAAGCTGTAAAACGGCTTTTTTGCCAGTTGCTTCAGACATTCAATAGATCTCCTGTCCTGGTGAATGTTTTATCTGACTCGTAGTACTAATCTTTTAATGCGCGAATCAGATGGATCAAAAATTTGCTATAAGATTAGTGAGTACTGAAATTTTGTCAATTATACTTATGGATAAAAAGAGACGCTCCCACAGGGGGTGGTCAAAAAACAATCCGGTAAGCACACGGAAAATATCAGTATCGACGCAGTATAATAAGTCATATAAAGATAAGTTGCAGAAAAAAATATGCATGCTGTTGGAATTGTAAGCAATTTTTAATTGTTAAAAACTCTAGGTGTTTTGGGTTTTTAAGATTTCTTATATAACTAAACTATTCTAATTACCATAACTTACCGATATTGCTTTAAGGGAAGTGTTGCTTTCTTATTCATAATAAAAAGCGATTAATCATTCGAAAAAAAGCGTGCGTTTGTATAAAAAATAACTTGTTTAATGGGGTGTAAATGCCTATTAATTCATCAATTGTGTAAGAATAAGTCACTTTTTTGTTTAAAAGTTAAACACAATAAGAATGAAATATGGAGTTATGCACAGACTAAGTGGTTATTTCGTTTCATGATGTTGCTCATATGTGCTTTTGCATAAATACCCTATATTTATTTAAAAAATATATAGGCAATCTTCCTCATTTATCATTATATAAAAGGATAACAAGCCATTAGGGTGATTTATTCATCTTTAGTCTAAATATATTGATTTAATTATAAAAGCAAAAAACGATCAATCAAATAGTATTTTAATTAATAAAAACCAAGCATATAGCTATGTTTTGTTAGATGTATTTTGTCTACTTTAACAGGGTAATTCATGTTAATGATTCTTATTTAGTGGTTTTTTGTAGAAAAGGTAAATGTGATTGTTTGTATTTTAATAGTTCACGTTTTATAATTCCCTGTCGTTTTAAGTTTAGGTATTGCTGGATACTGCAAATACCTAACAATGCTAGCTTTCCTTCGAATTAATTCCAACAAACTCCGGATGGAGTTTTTACTTACAGGATGCCCGCTGTGAAAAGCAACAGACCTGTCAATTTGTCCATGGGTCAAGTTTTAGAAGTAAACTTAAAATCCCCTGTGGCTATTGCATCAATTCTACACCGTCTTTCTGGTGTCATCGTATTTTTACTCGTACCGGTACTTTTGTGGCTTTTAGACAAATCATTGTCTTCGGCTGAAGGTTTTGCTCAAGTTCAAGCAATCTTCGGTAGCTTCATTGTGCGTTTCATCGTATGGGTATTTGTAGCCGGTTTAATATTCCACTTTATTGCGGGTGTTAAGCATTTACTTGCAGATATCGGCGTTGCCGAAGAACTGCAAAGTGGTCGTATAGCAGCTACTATTTCATTGATCTTGTCTGCAATTGGTATTGTTGCAGCATTTGTATGGATTGTTCTCTAATGAAAAGTGCTACAGGTTTTACGGGTTCAGGTTCTCGCGATTGGTTTATCCAACGTGTCAGTGCTGTTGTATTAGCTGTTTATACTGTTGTGGTATTTGGTTGGATCCTTCTTAATGGCGGATTTAACTACGAACAATGGTTTGGCTTTATGATGACATTACCAATGAAGATTTTATCTTTGTTGGCAGTCTTATCTCTTGTCGCACACGCTTGGATCGGCATGTGGCAGGTATTCACTGACTATGTGACTACTCGTCAAATGGGTCCTTCAGCTTCAGGTTTACGCCTAGTGCTGACATCAGCAGTAATTATTGCTGTATTTGCATATGCAATCTGGGCGATCCAGATTTTTTGGGCGAATTGATAGGAAAATATCATGGGCGCGATAACCCCTAAAGAAGATTATACAAACATTCAACACCTCACTTTTGATGCAGTCATTGTTGGTGGTGGTGGTTCAGGTATGCGTGCTTCATATCAACTTGCTCAAGCGGGTTTGAATGTTGCAGTACTGACTAAAGTATTCCCAACACGTTCGCACACTGTTGCGGCGCAAGGTGGTATTGGTGCATCTCTTGGTAATATGCAAGAAGATAACTGGCACTACCACTTCTATGACACGGTAAAAGGTTCGGACTGGTTAGGTGACCAAGACGCGATCGAATTTATGTGTCGTGAAGCGCCTAAAGTTGTTTATGAACTTGAACACATGGGTATGCCATTTGACCGTAATGCGGACGGTACGATTTACCAACGTCCATTCGGCGGTCACTCTGCGAACTACGGTGAAAAACCAGTTCCACGTGCATGTGCTGCAGCTGACCGTACAGGTCATGCGCTTCTTCATACGCTTTATCAAAGCAACGTGAAAATGGGTACGCAATTTTTCGTAGAATGGATCGCGCTTGATCTGATCCGTAACGAAGAAGGCGATGTGCTGGGTGTAACTGCAATTGACCAGGAAACTGGTAATATTGCGGTATTCCAAGCAAAAGCGACATTGTTTGCAACGGGTGGTGCGGGTCGTGTTTACCGTGCATCTACCAATGCGTATATCAATACTGGTGACGGTCTTGGTATGGCGGCGCGTTCAGGTATTCCATTGCAAGATATGGAATTCTGGCAGTTCCACCCAACGGGTGTTGCGGGCGCAGGCGTATTGTTGACTGAAGGTTGTCGTGGTGAAGGTGCAATCCTTCGTAATAAAGACGGCGAACCGTTCATGGAACGTTATGCTCCAACTTTGAAAGACTTGGCACCACGTGACTTCGTATCACGTTCTATGGACCAGGAAATTAAAGAAGGTCGTGGTTGTGGTCCTAAAGGTGATTATATCTTGCTTGATATGACGCATTTAGGTGCTGATACCATCATGAAACGTCTTCCATCTGTATTTGAGATTGGTAAGAAGTTTGCAAACGTAGACATCACCAAAGAGCCAATTCCTGTAGTACCGACAATCCATTATCAAATGGGTGGTATTCCAACGAATATTCATGGACAGGTTGTTGTTCCTGAAGGTGTTTCGGATACTAACTTTGCAGCAGGCTATGACAAGAGTGGTGACGTTTACTCAAGCAATGGCGGTGAGCGTAACTATACAAAACCTGTTAAAGGCTTCTATGCAATTGGTGAATGTTCTTGCGTGTCTGTACATGGTGCAAACCGTTTAGGTACGAACTCACTGCTTGACTTGGTTGTATTTGGTAAGGCTGCCGGTGAACACATCATCGATTACGTGACTAAACATCACGGTGATGAGTATCAACCGCTTCCGACGACTGTGTTTGAAAATACAAGAAAGCGTATTCGTCATTTGGATGAGTCAACTTCGGGTGAAAATGCTCAAGAAGTTGCTGATGCAATTCGTGACATCGTTCAAGACCATGCAGGCGTATTCCGTACTCAAGCATTGCTTGATGAAGGTGTGAAGCAAATTCTTGCGCTTGAACCGCGTGTTCGCAACATTCATTTAAAAGACAAATCTAAAGTATTTAACACTGCACGTGTTGAAGCTCTAGAAGTTGAAAACTTGTATGAAGTGGCTAAAGCAACCTTGATTTCGGCTGCTGCTCGTAAAGAATGTCGTGGTGCACATACTGTTGTTGATTATGAATTACCAGCAGATCACCCAACTTACTCTTACGGTCGCCGTGATGATGAATGGATGAAGCATACTTTATGGTTCTCTTCAGACAATCGTCTTGAGTACAAACCAGTCCGTTACAAGCCAGTATCGGTTGATGCGATTCCACCAGCACCACGTACATTCTAATCAGGAGAAGTAAGATGAGTAGAGGTACTCGTACATTTAATATCTACCGCTACGATCCTGACAAGGATAAAGCACCGTACATGCAAACTTTTAAACTTGAGTTGACTGACAAGCACCGTATGTTGCTTGATGCTCTTCTTGCGTTGAAAGTACAAGACGAATCTTTAACGTTCCGTCGTTCATGCCGTGAAGGTATTTGTGGTTCTGATGGTGTAAACATCAACGGTAAAAATGGTTTGGCGTGTCTTTGGAACCTAAATGATTTACCGGAAGTGATTACCATTCGTCCTTTACCGGGTCTACCTGTAGTAAAAGACTTGGTTGTTGATATGAATCAGTTCTACGACCAGTACAACAAAATCCATCCATTCTTGATCAATAATCAGCCTGCGCCAGCGAAGGAGCGTTTACAGTCTCCTGAAGAGCGTGAGCATTTAAATGGTCTTTATGAATGTATTCTTTGTGCATGTTGTTCAACTGCATGTCCATCATTCTGGTGGAACCCGGATAAATTCTTGGGTCCTTCAGCATTGTTGAATGCATACCGTTTCATTATTGACTCGCGTGATACAGCAACTCAAGATCGTTTGGCTCGTCTTGACGACCCATTCAGCTTGTTCCGTTGTAAAGGCATCATGAACTGTGTATCAGTTTGTCCTAAAGGTCTTAACCCAACTAAAGCGATTGGTCACATTCGCAACATGTTGTTAGACCAAGCAGGCTAATCTGTCGCAGTCAAAAAAAAGCACACCGTATGGTGTGCTTTTTTTATGTTTTAAATATCGTAATGATTTATGGGTTTATGCAAAAAATGTATGCAATGGGTAGGGGTGATTAGCATGTGCATCGAATCAAATGACTAGTATTGTTTAAAAATAAATCGAAATGACATGAAAGCTTAATTAAATTGTAGTTAAGTTGTTCGAATTGATAATTAAAGCGTCAATCTCAAGTTTGAATCTACAAAGTTGAGATTAAAATGTTAAGATATAACGTAAATAAAGAGGGCCAGTTTAAATATTGTGCTCTCTTTTATTGTATTGGGTTTGCTGGCTTAGGACTATGGTCTACATTGAATCCAATTATTAAATAAAGCACCATAGGTTAGTTGAAAAATCTAAGTATGTATTTCGCTAATTTATGGAAGGTATGTGTCAAAAAAATTAATTGTAACGAGATAACATGTTACGATTTGACACATCGCTATATTTAAAAAAAGCGCCTTATTTATGTACATTTTTTCAACATTTTAGAGTGTATATAAGGTTTATAAATAGAGATTAACCGTTTTAGAAAAAATAGGTCGCGTAGTTATTTTTTCTAAGTCGATTTGCAAAAAATTGCTCGGTTTCGGTCGAGTATTTAAATGAGTGATGATGCCAATGAGGGCGTTATGATTCATTATTCACATTGGGTTATTCCTGATGTAGTGATAACGCCTCATGGCTTATGCCTTATGGGGACTAGTGTCATGTTACCAATTTGACATTATTAATCATGGGTTCGCTTAAAAAGCATCCTGAAAATGTTTTTGCAATAGGAAATGGGTCCACAAATGCAAGAAGTTGCTGACGCTTTGCGTCTTGACACTGAACTAAGCGCTGACAGTGCAGCGTATATTGAAGAACTTTATGAACATTATTTGACGTCACCAGACTCGGTTGGAGCTGACTGGCGTGAATATTTCGATAAATTCCCTAAAGGTGATCAACCACATAGCAATGTACGTGAGCAATTCCTTTTATTAGGTCGCAATTCAAGCCGCGTACAACCTGTTGTTCAAAGTTCTGTAAGTTCTGAGCATGAACGTCGTCAAATTGGCGTTTTACAACTTATTGCTGCTTATCGTAATCGTGGTCATCAAAAAGCAAAACTGGATCCACTAGGTTTGGCAAAACGTGAAGACGTGCCTGACCTTGATCTTGCTACGCACGGTTTAACCAAATCCGATCTCGATACAGTATTTAACACAGGTAACCTTGCACTAGGTAAAGCAGAAGCGACGCTTGGTGAAATGGTTGAATCAATGGAAGCCGTTTATTGCGGTTCTATTGGTACTGAATACATGCACATCGTTGACACTAAAGAGAAACGTTGGATTCAACAACGTCTTGAAGGTGCGAAAGGTCAATTTAACTTTACTGCAGAACAGAAAAAACACGTCCTTGAACGTTTAACTGCAGCTGAAGGTCTGGAAAAATTCCTGGGTAACAAATACGTTGGTGCTAAACGCTTCGGTGTTGAAGGCGGTGAATCATTTATCCCGATGGTAAATGAAATTATTCAACGTGCAGGTGCTGTAGGTTGTAAAGAAGTTGTGATTGGTATGCCACACCGTGGTCGCCTTAACCTTCTTGTTAACATCATGGGTAAAAACCCGGCAGATCTTTTTGGTGAATTTGAAGGTAAATCAATTCATAAAAAAGGTTCTGGTGACGTTAAATACCACCAAGGCTTCTCATCTAACGTAATGACTCCGGGTGGCGAAGTTCACTTGGCATTGGCGTTTAACCCATCACACTTGGAAATCGTTGGACCTGTAGTTGAAGGTTCTGTACGTGCTCGTCAAGTGCGTCGTAAAGACATTGGTGGCGATGATGTATTGCCAATCATCGTACATGGTGATGCAGCATTTGCAGGTCAAGGTGTAAACCAAGAAACCTTCCAGATGTCACAAACTCGTGGTTATACAGTGGGTGGTACCGTTCACATCGTGGTAAATAACCAGGTGGGCTTTACAACATCTGATCCACGTGATGCACGTTCTACAGAATACTGTACCGATATCGCGAAAATGATTCAGGCACCGGTATTCCATGTGAATGGCGATGATCCAGAAGCTGTGATTTTCGTGACTCAATTGGCACATGATTTCCGTCATACTTTCCGTAAAGACGTTGTAATTGACATGTTCTGCTACCGTCGTCGTGGTCATAACGAAGCGGACGAGCCAGCAGCAACACAGCCAATGATGTACCAAGTGATCAACAAAAAAGTGACTACACGTACACTTTATGCAGATCAACTGGTTAAAGAAGGTGTTCTTGACCGTGCAGCTGCTGATCAAATGGTTGAAAATTACCGCGCAGATCTTGAAGCAGGCAAGCACGTTGCCAACGCACTGGTATTAGAACCAAATACAAAAATGTTTGTGGATTGGACCCCTTATTTAGGTCACGAATACACAGATGTTTGGGATACCACTTTCCCAATCGAACGCTTGAAAGAACTTGGCGCGAAAATGCGCGAGCTTCCTGAAGGCTTCGTGATGCAACGTCAAGTCGCGAAAGTGATTGATGAACGCTTAAAAATGCAGACTGGTGAAATGCCATTGAACTGGGGTGCTGCTGAAACTTTAGCCTATGCAACCTTGCTTGATGAAAGCTACATGGTTCGTATTACAGGGGAAGACGTAGGTCGTGGTACTTTCTCTCATCGTCATGCGAAGCTACATAACCAGGTGGACGGTTCAACCTATATTCCGCTTTGTCATATCAAAGAGAACCAGCCACGTACTGCAATTTATGACTCGCTTTTGTCTGAAATGGCCGTACTTGCATTTGAATATGGTTATGCAACCACAATTCCACACGGTTTAATTATCTGGGAAGCACAATTTGGTGACTTCGCGAACTGTGCACAGGTTGTGATTGACCAATTTATCGCTTCAGGCGAAACCAAATGGGAACGTGTATGTGGTTTAACCATGTTGCTTCCACACGGTTATGAAGGTCAGGGTCCAGAGCACTCATCTGCACGTTTAGAGCGTTTCTTGCAGTTATGTGCTGAAGACAACATGCAAGTGATTACACCGACTACACCTGCACAGATTTTCCATGCTTTACGTCGTCAAGCGGTTCGTCCAATCCGTAAGCCATTGATCGTGACTTCACCGAAGTCATTGCTTCGTCACAAACTTGCAACTTCTACTTTAGAAGAGCTTGCAACGGGTACATTCCAAACTGTGATTGATGAAGTAGATCAAATCAACCACGCTGACGTGACTCGTTTAGTCCTTTGTGGCGGTAAGGTTTACTACGACTTGCTTGAAAAACGTCGTGCAGAAAATTTAAACAACACTGCAATCGTTCGTATCGAACAATTGTATCCATACCCAGAACAACGTATTGCTGAAGTACTTGCTTCTTATCCAAACCTAAAAGAAGTGGTTTGGACTCAAGAAGAGCCGAAAAACCAAGGTGCTTGGTTATTCATCGCACCGCGTCTATATGACGATGTGATGAAATCTGCTAAACAAGTTCGTATCAGTTACGCAGGCCGTCCAGCATCTGCTGCGCCAGCTTGTGGTTCACCTTATTTGCATGCAAAACAACAAGCTCAGCTAGTAAATGACGCATTGGCGATCGTAGCTGAACAATCAGGAGATTCTAAATAATGGCAACCGAAATTAAAGCACCGGTATTCCCAGAGTCAGTTGCAGACGGTACGATCGCAACTTGGCATAAACAACCAGGTGAAGCTGTATCACGTGATGAAGTGATCTGCGATATTGAAACTGATAAAGTTGTTTTAGAAGTTGTTGCTCCTGCTGACGGTACAATCGCAACCATCATTAAAGGTGAAGGCGAAACTGTTCTTTCTAGTGAAGTGATTGCTCAGTTTGAAGAAGGTGCGGTTTCTGGCGCTGCTCAAACTCAAGCAGTTCAGTCTGAAGGACAAGTTGAACAAGCTGCGTCTCAAACTGAAGCAGGTGCTGCACCTGTTGTTGAACGTGCTCAACCTGTTGCTGATCAAGCACCTGCGGTACGTAAAGCATTAACTGAAACTGGTATTGCTGCTGGTGATGTTACCGGTACTGGTCGCGGTGGTCGTATCACTAAAGAAGATGTTGCAAGCCATCAAGCTAAACCAGCAGTTCCTGCTGCTGCGCCATTAAGCGTTGCTGTTGGCGAGCGTATCGAAAAACGTGTTCCAATGACTCGTTTACGTAAACGTGTTGCTGAACGTCTTCTTGCTGCTACACAAAGCACTGCAATGTTGACGACGTTTAACGAAGTGAACATGAAACCAATCATGGAAATGCGTGCTCAATACAAAGATGCATTCGAGAAACGTCATGGTGCACGTCTTGGCTTCATGTCATTTTTCGTTAAAGCGGCAACTGAAGCACTTAAACGCTACCCAGCGGTAAATGCTTCAATTGATGGCGATGATATCGTGTATCACGGTTACTATGACATCGGTGTTGCTGTATCTTCTGAACGTGGTTTAGTGGTTCCTGTACTTCGTGATACAGACCGCATGAACTATGCTGAAGTTGAAAACGGCATCCGTGGTTTTGCTGCAAAAGCACGTGACGGTAAATTGGGTATTGAAGACATGACTGGCGGTACGTTCACTATTACTAATGGTGGTACTTTCGGTTCATTGTTATCTACTCCTATCTTGAACACGCCACAAACTGCAATCTTGGGTATGCACAAAATCCAGGAACGTCCAATGGCTGTCAATGGTCAAGTTGAAATTTTACCAATGATGTACTTGGCACTTTCTTATGACCACCGTTTAATCGATGGTAAAGAAGCTGTAGGTTTCCTTGTGGCAATTAAAGAATTGTTAGAAGAGCCAGCTCGTCTTATCCTTGATCTTTAATTCTAAAGAATAAATCCATGGGCTTAGGGCGATCCTCTAAGCCCATTTTTGGAGATAAAAATGTCTCAACAATTTGACTTAGTTGTAATTGGCGGTGGACCAGGTGGTTATGAAGCGGCGATTCGTGCGGCTCAACTTGGTTTCAAAGTTGCGTGTATCGAAAAGCGTATTCATAAAGGCAAACCATCTTTAGGTGGTACTTGCTTAAACGTGGGTTGTATCCCGTCTAAAGCTTTACTTGATTCTTCACATCGTTATGAAGATACAGTTCAGCATTTAGATGACCATGGTATTACTACCGGTGAAGTTAAATTTGATCTTGCTAAAATGCTGGCTCGTAAAGACAAAGTTGTAGATCAATTGACTGGCGGTATCGATCAATTACTTAAAGGTAATGGCATCGAGTGGTTAAAAGGTACGGGTAAACTGCTTGCAGGTAAAAAAGTAGAATTTGTGTCTCACCAAGGTGAAACTCAAGTTTTAGAGCCTAAATACGTGATTCTTGCGACGGGTTCTGTTCCTGTAAATATTCCAGTGGCTCCTGTAGATCAAGATTTGATCGTTGATTCTACTGGTGCGCTTGAATTCCCAGAAGTGCCTAAGCGTTTAGGTGTGATTGGTGCTGGTGTAATCGGCCTTGAACTTGGTTCAGTATGGCGTCGTTTGGGTGCGGAAGTTGTTGTATTTGAAGCAATGGATGCATTCTTACCAATGGCTGATAAAGCTTTGGCAAAAGACTTCCAAAAACTGTTGACTAAGCAAGGTATGGATATCCGTATCGGTGCAAAAGTTGCAGGTACTGAAATCAACGGTCGTGAAGTAACGGTTAAATACAACCAAGCTGGCGAAGACAAAACTGAAACTTTCGACAAGTTGATCGTTTGTGTCGGTCGTCGCGCATATGCTGAAGGTTTATTGGCTGATGATTCAGGCATTAAATTGACTGAACGCGGTTTGGTTGAAGTAAATGATTGGTGTGCAACTTCTGTTGAAGGCGTATACGCAATTGGTGACTTGGTACGTGGTCCAATGCTTGCGCATAAAGCAATGGAAGAAGGCGTAATGGCAGTTGAACGTATTCACGGTCATGCTGCACAAGTGAACTATGACACGATCATTTCTGTAATTTACACACACCCAGAAGCGGCGTGGGTAGGTTTAACAGAACAGCAAGCGACTGAAAAAGGTCACGAAGTTAAAACCGGCCAATTCGGTTTTGCTGTGAACGGTCGTGCTTTAGCTGCGGGTGAAGGTGCTGGTTTCGTTAAGTTTGTTGCTGATGCGAAAACAGATCGTCTACTCGGTATGCACGTGATTGGACCTGCTGCGTCTGATATCGTTCACCAAGGTATGATCGCGCTTGAGTTTGTATCTTCAGTTGAAGATCTACAGTTGATGACTTTCGGTCACCCAACTTTCTCTGAAGTGGTGCATGAAGCTGCACTGGCAGTCGATGGACGCGCAATACACGCGATTCAACGTAAGCGTAAGTAATTAGAAAAAAGAGCGACTTAGGTCGCTCTTTTTACATTTCATGGTTGTTTTTATTGGAACAATCATCTAAAAATAAAGATAACGATTTTAAAAAATGCCAATACTGCTTTGACGGACGTCTGGGTATTGGTGGGTCATAACAAAGCAAAGAAGTAATAAAAGGTTATTCGATGAATTTACATGAGTATCAAGCAAAAGCGTTATTAAAAAAATATGGTATGCCTGTTCAAGAGGGTGTACTGGCAACTAATGCAGCAGAAGCTGTAGCAGCATTTGAGCAACTCGGTGGTAAGTTTGCCGTAATGAAGGCTCAAGTTCATGCTGGGGGACGTGGTAAAGCAGGTGGGGTTAAAGTCGTAAAATCAAGCGATGAAGCTGCTGAGTATGTAAATGGCATTATTGGTACACGCCTTGTGACTTACCAAACCGATGCCAATGGTCAGCCGGTAAATAGTGTTCTTGTGTGTGAAGATGTCTATCCCGTTGAACGTGAATTGTACCTGGGTGCAGTGGTTGATCGTTCTAGCCGCCGCGTCACTTTTATGGCATCGACCGAAGGCGGTGTTGAAATTGAAAAAGTGGCAGAAGAAACCCCAGAAAAAATTATTAAGGTGGAAGTGGATCCTTTGGTGGGATTAATGCCTTTTCAAGCGCGTGAAGTGGCCTTTGCACTTAATTTAAAAGATGGACAAATCAACCAATTTATCAGAATTATGACCGCTGCTTATCAGGCATTTATTGAAAATGATTTTGCCCTGTTTGAAATTAATCCACTTTCAGTTCGAGAAAATGGCGATATCCTGTGTGTTGATGCCAAAGTGGGGATTGATTCAAACGCACTTTATCGCTTACCCGAAATCACAGCAATGCGTGATAAATCTCAGGAAAATGAGCGTGAATTAAAAGCTTCTGAATTTGATCTGAACTATGTTGCTCTTGACGGCAACATTGGTTGTATGGTCAATGGTGCAGGTCTTGCGATGGCCACCATGGACATCATCAAATTATATGGTGGTCAGCCTGCGAACTTCCTTGATGTTGGCGGTGGTGCAACCAAAAACCGCGTTATTGAAGCATTTAAAATCATCCTTTCCGATTCTTCCGTACAAGGTGTGTTGATCAATATCTTCGGTGGTATTGTGCGTTGTGACATGATTGCAGAGGCAATTATTGCAGCAGTTCAGGAAGTACATGTCACTGTACCTGTGGTTGTTCGCCTAGAAGGCAACAATTCAGAGTTGGGGGCAAAATTACTCGATGAATCAAGTTTGAAATTAATTTCTGCGAATGGTCTGGCTGATGCTGCAGAAAAAATTGTTGCTGCAGTGAAAGCGTAAGGGAGTATCAATCATGAGCGTATTAGTAAATAAAGACACCACCGTGTTGGTACAAGGTTTTACCGGTAAAAACGGAACTTTCCATTCAGAACAATCGATTGCTTATGGCACCAAAGTTGTTGGTGGGGTAACACCAGGTAAAGGCGGTCAAATACATTTAGGCCTTCCTGTTTTTAATACCATGAAAGAAGCAGTACGTGAAACAGGTGCAACTGCAACCTCTATTTATGTACCTGCACCTTTTGTGCTGGATTCAATTATTGAATCGATTGATTCAGGTATTGAGCTAATTGTGGTGATCACAGAGGGCGTACCAACTTTGGATATGCTTAAAGCCAAACGTTATCTTGAAATTTATGGTAATAATGCACGTTTAATTGGTCCAAACTGTCCGGGGATTATTACACCAGGTGAATGTAAGATTGGCATCATGCCGGGTCATATTCATCAACCGGGTAAAATCGGCATTATCTCGCGTTCAGGGACTTTGACTTATGAAGCTGTCGCGCAAACCACGAAACTGGGTTTGGGTCAGTCTACTTGTATCGGAATCGGGGGTGACCCAATTCCAGGTATGAACCAAATTGACTGCTTAAAACTGTTTCAAGAAGATCCACAAACCGAAGCCATTATTATGATTGGTGAAATTGGTGGAACGGCTGAAGAAGAAGCTGCGGAATATATTAAGTCACATGTGACCAAACCTGTAGTGGGTTATATTGCGGGTGTAACTGCACCTAAAGGTAAACGCATGGGGCATGCAGGTGCGATTATTTCAGGTGGCAAGGGCACTGCGGAAGAAAAATTTGCTGCTTTTGAAAAAGCAGGCATGGCATATACCCGTAGTCCAGCAGAATTGGGTTCAACTATGCTCCAAGTGCTGAAAGATAAAGGCTTAGCTTAATTTTTAGCGAAATAAAAAAAAGCTCTCATTTGAGGGCTTTTTTATTCAGTGGTATTTTTAAAATTATAGAAAATAAATTGATAACCAGTTTGAAATAAAACTTGTATATGTTTGAAAATTTAATTTTAAAAATTGTCGAATTGATAAGAGGATAGAAACTGTACTATCTATTATAAATAGAAATACTCTCTTATAGAAAAAATATAAACAGATAAATATTAAATTTTTCACGGTTAAAATAAAGTGATAATTATCACATTAATATATTAAAACACAAAATGAAACACAAAAAAGGGTTGATGTCAGTAGGTTTGAGGGTATTGTTTATTGGATTGCAACAATTAATAACAATGAATGATGAAGATGAATATTTTAAATATGAATAAAATTAATTCTAAATTAAATGTACTTACACTCTCTTGTGGCACTTTACTGTTTTCTACATTCCTGCATGCAGAAATATTGTATAGAGACACGGTTGATCCGCAACGTGAAGAGACAGTGAGTTTGATTAAGCAAGGGCAAGTAGATGCAGGTCTACAAAAACTCAGACAATTATTAATACTTCAACCCAATAATCAGAAACTGATTGCTGATTTTGTTGTAATGTCATATGAAAGTCAAAAATTTACCGACCAAGATATTAAATATCTTTCGGGTATACAAAGTAACCAATTTCCAGAATATGCCAAAGTCAATGTTCTAAAAGCCCTGCGGGATTTAAGAAAATTTGAATTAGCAGAACAATGGGCAAAAAAATTCGCTCAAACCGATCAAAATCAAATGTGGGTGGTGTGGATAGGTGTATTGCAGGCCGAAGCAGGAAAAACTGTTCAGGCAAAAAAAACTCTAGCCCCGCTTGATATTAATTATATTGACCCTGATTATTTAGCCCAGCTCGCTTATGCCTATCGAATTTTAAATATGCCGGTTGAGGCATTAAATGCAGCTAGCTTAGCCGTTGAAAAAAATCCAGATAGTAGCAGTGCACAAGAACAGTATGCATTGGCACTTATGGTAAATGCTGATTATGCCAAAGCTGAAAAATATATTCAAAATAACCAAATACTCACGCAACAACCTCAACTTAGAACCAATGCCAAAATAAGTGAATTTACCCAACGCATTCAAAATGCAGTGCAATATTACAAGGCTGCAACGTATCGTGATCGTGGAAATATTGCTTATAAACAACTCAATCAAGTTATAGAAGATATGGCAAAGTATGAACCAGAACTGCCTAATGATCCTAATATCAAACGTCAATTTTATTATGAATATATATATGCTTTAAATGAGAGAAATTTGTCTAGAGAAGTACTTGCACAAATCCCAAAAATTGGATTACCTATCGAGCAAATGCCTCCTTATGTACGTCAATCGATTGCAGATGCGTATTTAAAAAATAGGCAATCTAAATTGGCTGAGGCACAATATAAAAGTTTGCTGAAGGAAAAAAACTATCAAACTTATGAAGTTTATTCAGGTTTGTATTACGCATTAATTGAACAAGAAAAGTATAAGCAAGCCAATAATTTACTGTTAGAAATGGACAAAATGTTGCCTACTTATCGATATAGTAATGCAAAAGGAGTCGATAGAGTTACTCATGATGACCGTATGGAATATATTAACTTAGTCGGACTCAATTATGTTTATCGCCATGAGTATGCTAAAGCGGAACAATATTTTGAAAAACTAGTCGCAAAAGCACCCAATAATGTGGTTTATCAAAGTAATCTTGCACTGGTACAGCGTTGGCGCGAACAACCACAGCGCTCTGAGTGGACATTGGCGCAGTGGGATGGCGTTGAACCAGTTGATTCATCCATACGAATTAATCATTTAGAGAATATGCAGGCATTAGGTGATATTTCGGAATGGCGTAAGCAGAATGCTTATCTCATGGAAGCCATACCAGGAGATTCGGGTGTTATAAAAAGTAAAAAAGAACTTAATGATCGCAATCATGCCTCCATTCAGCATCAAAGTACTTTCTCAAAAAATGACTCTGATAATACTGCTGTGCTCAATCGTTTGAAGGGGAGTCGCGAACAAGAGAATTTAACCCGTATTAATACCCCATGGTTTTTCGAGACTTTTCGTGCTTATGCTAATCATAGCAATCGTTGGGCGAATTATGATGATGGCAAAATTAATGATCAACGTGTGGGGGTTGGACTTGAATGGGGGTCACACCGTAAAGCCGTAAATATCCTGCTTTCTCAAAGTGTAGAAGGTCAAAACGATCGTTTTGGTGTAGAAGTGGATTGGTCGCAATGGTTAAATGATCATTGGCAGTATGTTTTAGGTTTTAATAGTCAGGCCGATATTCCATTACAAGCCATAAAAAAAGGCAGTGAAGGTCAATCTTATACTTTTGGTCTGAACTGGAATCACAATGAGTCTCGTGAAGCGGGTACAACCTATCAACTCACTGATATTGATGATGGAAATACACGTCAGGAAGTTACAGCCTACTTTAAACAACGGATTTTTGCAGCACCGCATAATATTACCAGTTTAATTTTAGGCGGGTATTACAGTCAAAATGATGATGTGCTCGTCGATTATTTCAATCCTAAAGAAAGTTATAGCGCAGAACTAACTTTACAACATGACTGGATCACTTGGCGTAGACATGACAGAAATTTCACACAACATTTCGAAGCAGCCATTGGAACTTTTGGGCAAAAAGGATTTTCCTCCAAACCGATTTATAACGCATTTTATCAACATGATTGGCAACTTTCGCGGACCTGGAATTTGAACTACGGCATAGGATGGGGAACACATCCTTATGACGGTGTAGATGAAAAAAGAACCTACGCAGTGGTTGGTTTTAAGGGGAATTTTTAATGAGAAAAATTGCAACAGTTTTATTTGCTGTAGTGTTGACAACAAATTTAACAATTCCTAGCGTGAGTCTGGCTCAAAATGTGAAAAATTCAGCAATTGAGATGCCAGATAATCTGTTTGTAACCCTTACTTTTCATGATGTACGAGATGATGTTGCTAAGGCCGGGGATTCAGATCTTTATGCAATTAGTACTAAAAATTTAGCGCAATATTTTGCCTGGATTCAACAAGAAGGCTGGCATCCCATTCGCTTGGAAGACGTATGGCAAGCCCGCCAAAAGAAAAAAAGTTTGCCACCTAAATCGGTATTATTAACCTTTGATGATGGTGCATTAAGCAGTTATACCCGGGTTTTTCCATTATTGAAGCAATATAATTTTCCAGCGGTATTTGCAATTCCAACCAGTTGGATTAATGGCAACACTAAAGATGCCTATGCTGCCTATGGTGAAAATAATTTAATGAACTGGGATCAAATGCGTGAAATGCAAGAATCAGGTTTAGCCGAGTTTGCTTCACATTCAGACAATTTGCATAAAGGTATTCTTGCCAATCCACAAAAAAATATGCAACCCGCTGCAATTACGCGTGAATATCTACCTAAGGTTGATAAATATGAATCTGAACAGGAATATCAAGAGCGAGTTATTGCAGATTTAAAAAAGTCTAAGGAGAATTTAGACTTTCAACTGGGTATTAATAGTCTAGCTATCTTTTGGCCCTATGGGGCAGTGACTAAAGAAAGTGAACAACTCGCGGCACAGGCAGGATTGCCAATGTCCTTTAGCTTGGGCAGTATGTCTACGCTTGTGGACTCGGGCACAACATATCAACGTGGCTTGATTATGGATAATCCAACACCTGAAATGATTCATGAGGAAATGCTGGATTTTTTGACTTTTGCACGTGCGCTATATAAGCAACGTAAAAGTATTATTGGTTTCGATTTATCCGAAATGGTGAGTCCGAATAATCAAGTGTTTGATCAAAAACTCGGACAGTTATTAGATCAGGTGAATGCGTTAAAAACCGATACGATGGTATTAAAAGCAGTGGCTGATGAAAATGGTGATGGAAAAGTAGACGTTGCTTATTTTCCAAATCAGCAGCTGCGTATGCGCCAAGATTTACTGAACCGGACAGTTTGGCAAGCGCGTACACGAATTAGTAATCGAGTTTATGCAGAACTGCCTATTAGCCTGGAAACAAAACAAGGTTTTAAGCTTGATGAGTTGACAGCTGATTTAGTTAGGAATAATTCTTCAATTGAAGGTTTGATGATAGAAATGGGTGATGATTTCTTATGTGGTGTACAAGATAAAATTTGGGATGCTGCTTGTAGCCAGAAAATGAACCAAGTTTTTCAAATTAAAGAAAGAGCTAAAGAAAAGGCGAAGTATTACACGAATATTAGTAATAACTATCAAACTGCATTGAAAATGACATTAAAAGATAAGCATTTAGATGGTTTAAAGCTCTTACTTGATCAGTCTCTAGCACAGGGCGATTTCCTATATCTGGAATTTGATCCAGTTCGCGATCCTAAAATATTTAAAGCCATGCAAAAACAGTTACAACAATTGAATCTTAAACAGAAACAGTATTTGATTGTGAGTTTTACAGTTGATCCAAATGCATCTAAAAGTGAATGGAAAGAATATCAGTACGATTATCAAACCTTAAAAAAATTATCTGTACAAAAAATTGGTATTAATAACTATCACTTAAAAGATGGACAGAAGATTCAGGAAAATCTTTATCGGGAATTAAGCACCAATGGTAGTCCATTAACTTATCGAAATCCTTTTGAAGGCAACCTTGCCAAGGAGATGAAATAATGGAAGAGTTAAGTCAGTTTAGATTTAGTGATTTTTATTTTGGCTTTGCGTTTTTCTATCCCTTATTTATGGCATGGATTTGGATAGCGGGTGGTATATGGTTTTATTTAAAGCATGAACGAAAACAACCAGCAATACCAGCAGCTAGCGAACATGCCTGCAGTATTATTATTCCTTGTTTTAATGAAGAAGCACAGGTTCGAGATACTATTAAATTTGCGATGCAAACCCAATATCCAAATTTTGAAGTGATTGCGGTAAATGATGGCAGTCGAGATAAAACGGCTGAAATTTTAGATGAGCTTTTACTGCAATATCCAAAACTTAGAGTAGTTCATTTGGCTGAAAACCAAGGTAAAGCCTACGCGCTTCGTGCAGGTGCGATGGTGAGTCAAAATGAATATTTGGTCTGTATTGATGGGGATGCCTTATTACACCCGCATGCTGTGTTATGGATGATGTACCATTTGACAAAGTATCCTCGTGTTGGTGCAGTCACGGGTAATCCACGTATTGTGAACCGGTCCAGTATCCTTGGTAAAATTCAGGTCGGTGAATTTTCATCTATTATTGGCTTGATTAAACGTGCACAACGAACCTATGGACGTATTTTTACCGTGTCGGGTGCAATTGCGGGTTTCCGTAAAACTGCATTGGATCGCATTGGGTATTGGCGAGATGACATGATCACAGAGGATATTGATGTGTCTTGGCGTTTGCAGTTTGATCATTGGGATCTACAGTATGTGCCCAAAGCATTATGTTACATCTATATGCCAGAAACATTGAAGGGTTTATGGAAACAACGTTTACGTTGGGCACAAGGTGGAATTGAAGTCCTATTTGCTTATTCCTTAAGCTTATTTAAATGGAATTTGCGCCGGATGTGGCCGATTGCACTGGAATCCATTATCAGTGTGGTTTGGGCATATGTGATGACGGGTATTATTGTCTTATATTTATATGGTCTGTTTTTCTCTTTGCCGGGAGAGTGGGCAATTCAATCGCTCTTTCCTCAATGGTATGGAGTCATTCTAGGAATGACTTGTCTTGTTCAATTCTTTGTCAGTTTGTGTATTGATAAACCCTACGATAAAGACCGAATCTTCAGGAACTATTTTTGGGTCATTTGGTATCCTTTGTTCTTCTGGATTCTCACCATGTTGACCACGGTCGTTGCATTACCTAAAACAATATTCAAAACTCAAAAGCGTGCTCGATGGGTCAGTCCAGACCGTGGTTTTAGAGGAGAGGTGAAAAATGACTAATATAGATAAATTTCATATTGTTAAAGATGAGTCGAAGTTGGAGCTTCCTGCTTATATTGATCAACCAGAATATGTACGAAATAAATCAGTGGGTTACAGTTTGCAAATTGCAGGTTGGTTTGTTTTTATGTGGTTGTTTATGCCACTGCTGACAGTGTTCTTCTGGTGGATCGAAGGTGAAACGATTTATCAACAATTGGTAATACAGGCAGCACCCGATAGCCAGCTGAGTCTAATGAATATCCTTATTATGATTGGTACCTTTATTTGTGTGCTGTTGCTTTGGGCAACATATAACTGGATTCGTTTTTATAAGCGTGAACGCCGTAGTATTCCTTTAGCTGTAGATGAACAACAGCTTGCCAGGAGTTTTAAGGTTAATAAGGTCGATATTTCAAATATGCAACAGGCAAAGAATCTAACCCTTTATTATGATAATAAAGGGAAGCTAGAATTTTTTGAGGTTAATCATCAGATAAAAAAGCGTGTTTCAGCTTAGATGGATGAGGATGTTGATTGACAAAATCATCAGGATAATAACCAATATGTTTTACCCCATGTTTTTCTAAAAACTTGATGGTTTCGGTAATTTCTTGGGTAGAGATTTTCTGATTATTTTTCCAATTCACAGCTTGAAGTTCAAAGATGGTACGACTCAATTCTGGGTCGTATTTTTTTGACTGTTGAATCAAGTCTAAATAGAATTGCTGATGATCATCGGCTTCTTCCATGTAGGGCATCGCCATGATGGCATTGTAATCATAGTATTGATATGTGCTGCGCATAGACTGGCTAAACCAATTTTCACTGACAGGATTCAATGCCACGGGTGCATACATATTCCGTGCAGTAAGAATGTTGGGTTGCTGTTGTTTAAGTATCTTGCTTATACCTTCAGCAAATTGGTCAAGATATGCTGTTTTGAATTGGGCTAATGGTGCTTGTTTTGGAGAATTGTGAAGTTTTGATACCTGCTCTGAATTAAACCCCCATGCTTGATACATCTTATGGGCAGGAGCAGAAATATCTTCATAATCACTCAGGGTAATATCATCATGATAGAGCACACCATCCACTGAATTGGACTTCATAAAATCTAAATAAATTTCAGAAACGTATTTAATATTTTGTTGAGCAAATGGCGAAACCCGAATATAGCCCTGTTTCCCACCTTCACTATGTGAAACATAGGGAATATGGTAGCTTTTTGGAAATTCCCAAGCCATTAAGGGTAGCCATGCATAGATATGCTGCACTTGAGTCTTGCTACGAATTTGCTTCACAAGGAGTGGAAAAAGATTTTCTCTTAATGGGATGTGACGGTTTTTAAAGTAAACCTGATCTGCCGAACCATTCGCGTCTGGATCAGCAAAAGCCTGTAAAAAAATGGTATTGGGCTGAATCTGCTGAATCCGTTCTATTAAAGTCCGAATATTCTCATGTTGCTGTTTTTTGTCCTTGTCATATACGTAATCAATATCGATATGCATAATGCGCATCTGATCAATTTTGGTGATTTTTTTTGCAGATGGGGCTGATTTTTTGACGGTATTCTGCTGAACAATCTCATCAATGGGGTGATTTTTAATTTGAGTTAAATTCGCAGAGTTTGCAGACAAAGGTAGACAGCCTATACTTAAATAAAGGCAGTGAGTGAAAAGATTTTTATATATTTTTTTAAAATTTATCATTTTTTATACTCGTTTTTAAGCTTATTGTTCATTCTATAGCCCCTTTGTTGTTTTGAAATTCAGAAACCGGTCGTGGCTACTCTTGTTATCAGATTTAGGTTGATAAAAGTTATTGAGCTTGAAGCAAATCTTGAATTGAAAGCTTTTTCATTTTGAATATGACATCTAGGACATAGGGATTGTTATTTAAAATCTTCCATAAATTTTGGGGAACAATTTGCCAGTTAAAACCAAATTGGTCTTTACACCCACTGCTCCAGTCTTCAGTACCATGTAAGGTGATTCCATTCCAGTAATAATCAATTTCAGAACGACTTTCACAAATCACCATAAAAGAAATAGAAGGATTGGTGGTAAAAGAGGGGTCACCATTAATACCAACAAATGGGACACCTGCAAATTTTACTTTTACCGCAGTGTAATGTTGTTGAATAATTTGACTATTTCGGAAAATGGAGCAATACCATCCTAATACAGCTCTGGCATTTTCTTTAAACCGCAAGGCGGGATAAATAGAGTAAGTCATTATTATGCTCTGTATAGGCAATCTCAGCAGATAATGTAGCGTTCTACAGGTGTAATTCAAGTAAGTTTATGCAGAGTAATTGTATAAAATTTATTCAATTTAAAATCAAAAAATGCAGCCTACTTAGACTGCATTTTTTGATTTTTGAAGACTTACTTAGGTGTAGTCACTTGAGGCTTTAAACTTTGCGTTAAACCATTAATATCACCACCTTGAATACCCAGCTCATTCATCAGGCTATCAATGAGCGGGGCTTGCGTGCGGTAACGTAAGGCGCTGTTTACCACTTGATCAGACAAGGCAATTTGCCCTTGATCTGAATAACCATCACCTTGGGCACTGCTACCACCCATGCCACCTAAGCCATTGACTTGCAGAATCTTAATATCATCAATATTTTCCATAGGCTTAACGCTTTCACGGATAATCTCGGGTAAATATTTTAATAAGGCCAAGCGAATCTGCATTTCCACCTGTTCGGTAGACAAGATGTTATTGGCTTCATTGACAGCGCGGGTACCTTCAGCATCGACTTGGTATTGTTTTTCCATCGCTTGTGCCAACAGAATTTTAGCATCTGCTTCACCTTTGGCTTTCAGGCGTTCTTTTTCAGCATCGGCTTCTGCAGCAATACGAATAGCTTCTGCATCATCAATCGCTGCTTTTTTACCTGCTTCAGCGGCTACGGTAATGGCAATCGCATCTTTTTCTGCGGCTTGTTTTGCCGCAACCAGTTCAACTGCTTTTTGACGTTCTGCACGTTGCGTTTCACGTACAGTAATCACTTCTTCTTCGGCTTTTACCGCTTCTGCACGGGCACGGTCAGCTGAGGCTTTGGCTTCGGATTCTTCGCGAGATTTTTCGGCAATCGCAATGGCACGAATCTGTTCAGCCAGTTCAATGGTTTTCTTTTGTTCCACTTCGGCTTGTTGAATAATTTGTGATTTTTGAATGTTTTGATTTTCAACATCACGTGCCGCAGTAATCCGTTTTAAATCGACTTCACGCTCGGCAGCAATTTGTGCTTCTTCCGCTTCACGTTTTTTTGCAGCTTCTTGCATTGCAATTTCTGCCTGTTGTTCTGCTTTACGAATTGAAATTTCACGTTCTTGCTGCATTTTTGCATATTCTTCTTCACGCAAAATTTGCAAGCGTGCCTGTTCCGCTTCCAGATTCTTGGTTTTAATGGCAAGGTCAGTATCTTGTTCAATGTGGTTACGCTTACGACGACGGTCTTCGATGGTTTCTGTGAGTTTGGTTAAACCTTCGGCATCGAATGCATTTTGCGGGTTAAAGTATTTAAAACCAGTTTGGTCTAAACCAGTCAGTGATACTGTTTCAAGTTCTAACCCATTTTTAAATAAATCTTCGGACACCACTTGCTGAACTTTTTGCACGAAATCAACACGTTTTTCATGCAGTTCTTCCATTGCCATTTCAGCTGCAACTGCTCGTAATGAGTCAACAAACTTGCCTTCGACTAGGTTCTTTAATTCATTCGGTGACATGGTTTTTTGACCCAAAGTTTGGGCTGCAGTTGCAATTGATTCTGCTGTAGGTTTAACCCGAACGTAGAATTCTGCCATCACGTCCACACGCATACGGTCACGGGTGATCAGGGCTTGGTCATCTGCACGACGAACTTCCAGACGCAGGGTGTTCATGTTGACCGGGATAGTTTCATGCAGCACAGGCAGTACAATGGCACCGCCACCTAAAATGACTTTTTCCCCACCAAAACCTGTACGTACAAAAGAAATTTCTTTGCTTGAACGTTTGTACAGTCTGGCAATAATGATCCCGATAATAATCAGTGCGGCAAAAATCACACCCGCGATGATTAAGATATTGTATAAATTCGACATTGGCATTGTTATCTCAATTGTTTTATTAAAAGTAAAAAATTAAAGGATAATGGCTTGAAAGCCAATTTTAGTTCTTTGGGTCAACACCACAGATTGACCTTGAGTGAATATTTCATTTTGTTCGGGTTCAACTAACACATAATGGGTTTGTCCAAACTGATCTTGAACTTTGGCCTGTGCAGGAGAATTGATTTTGGCTTCCCCTAAAATAATCACCGCCGTACGTCCAATCAATTCTTCACTATAAATAGCAGTGGTTTCATCTTGCGGTAAAATTCTGGCAATGATCATGGCGCTATAACGGATCAATGGCATGCTTAAGAACAGGCAGGCAGGTGCAATAATCCAGGCGCTAAAAAAGTGTGCGGTAAAATGATGGAAAATGCTTTGGATGATAAAACCGCTTAAACTATAAACGGTTAGGAAAATAATCAGCCAGACAAAAAGTGGCACACGACCCAAATACAACCAATCGAGCACTTGGGTAAAAATACTCTGATCGGTATCGATGCCAATTTCAGCATGTTGTGCAGTGCTTAAATCATCCGGTAAAAATTGCTCCAAGAATCCTTGCGAGCCACCACCCAGTAAAAGCAAAATCAGTTCTAAAATGCCCAATAGCAACATCAGGCAAAGAGAAACGCTGAAAATGAGGTTGGAAGGATGAGTAATGAGTTCCCACATTATTTTTTATCTCTAGATATTTGTTCGCATAAATTATTCAAGTTATTGGTTTTTGTTTAAAAATAAACTTATTTAAAGATAGCATTGAAGAATAAATTTGTCTAAAAAAACAAATAAATGAATTAATGTTTATGTAAATGTGAAGTCAGTTGTTGAGCAGGTTTATTATCTTATGAAGGAACACTCTTAGTAAAGTTTATAGAGGAGGATTTAAATTACCCATCCTGTAAAAGGGTAAAAAAGTCAAAGCCTAAGAAATACCGATCATCCATACTTACTATAAGGTTAGTTGAATGAACGGTATCTCCAAACAATCGGGTCTTGAAATTTAAGCAGAGCTTAATTCAAACAGGTTTGAATCCGGACTTTCATGTCTAAGGCTTGTTGCACAATAAAGCTTTTCATCCAATTGACTTGTTGTCCCATTGGATTGGTTTTAATTGCAGTATTGAGGAAATCTAATTGGGGTTGGTTGAACAATTGATTTTCAATTGCTTCTTCAAGTTGTGCGCTATTCGCTGCAAGTGGAAGACTGACCAAATAGAATGCTTTGGGATAGTTATAAAAGGCATACAGTAAGTTAAATGCCTTTTGATCGGCCTTCAAATTTCCCGCACCAATTTCGTAGCTTCGATCCTGATTGCTATGGGTCACTCCAATCAAAAAATCAAAATGATTATCCGAAAGTCGTAGACCAAATTGAAGCCCGATTTGGTCAGCAGTAAGCTCATGTTGAACAAAGTTATTCAGGATAGAACCATCATCATTTAAGGGTTCTTGAAGGACCAGTAAATGATTGTTGTGTTGATAGATATAGCCGGCAAGTTGTGCATGTTCTAGGCTAGATTTAACGGTGTCGATAGTACGCGTAGGCATAATTCAAAAGAACATAGGAGAGGGAAGAGAGTTTCGATACTGTATGGAATTTACCAGCCGAATAAAATATAGATTTTAGATAAAAAAGCGATCAGCTTAGATTTTGTACATTTTAATATTTGGTTGTGGTCGTCGCTAGGCTTAAGTAAAATAACAAAACATTATTTAAGTGAATCATTAATAAAAACTTATACTCATTATTAGCTAAGCTTTATATGACAATTTTGCATATCAATATAATAAAACAAGCAATAGTTGGGATAACTAAATCTTTATAATGAATATATATATTTTTAAAAGTGTAATAAGTACACGTTGATCTGAGCTGGTGTTGTCAATGTCCATAAATGAGGAAAGACTTACTCATCTTAAACAGCTTGAAGCTGAGAGTATTCACATTATCCGTGAAGTGGCTGCCGAATTTGAAAATCCGGTGATGTTGTATTCCATTGGTAAAGATTCTGCAGTCATGCTGCATCTTGCTTTAAAAGCATTCTATCCTGCAAAACTCCCATTCCCGCTACTGCATGTAGACACGGGCTGGAAGTTCAAAGATATGATCACATTCCGCGACAACATGGCCAAAACCCATGGGTTCGATTTGATCGTGCATCAGAACAAAGAGGGTGTTGAAGCAGGGATTAATCCGTTTGATCATGGTAGTTCTAAATATACCGACATCATGAAAACTCAGGGCTTAAAACAGGCACTTGATAAATATGGTTTCGATGCCGCTTTTGGTGGCGCGCGCCGTGATGAAGAAAAATCACGTGCTAAAGAACGTGTCTATTCTTTCCGTGACAGCAAACACCGTTGGGACCCGAAAAACCAGCGTCCTGAACTTTGGAATCTTTACAACGGTAAAGTGAACAAAGGCGAAAGTATTCGTGTGTTCCCGTTATCAAACTGGACTGAGCTTGATATCTGGCAATACATCTATTTGGAAAGCATTCCATTAGTACCACTTTATTTGGCTGCAGAACGTCCTGTGGTTGAACGTAGTGGTACACTGATTATGATTGATGATGAACGTATGCCTTTACAAGAGGGCGAAGTTCCACAAATGAAATCGGTACGTTTCCGTACTTTAGGGTGTTACCCGCTTACGGGTGCAGTTGAATCAACTGCCAATACCTTGCCGGAAATTATCCAAGAGATGCTCTTGGCGACCAGCTCAGAACGTCAAGGTCGTATGATTGACCATGATGAAGCAGGCTCGATGGAGAAGAAAAAACAAGAAGGTTACTTCTAATTTTTCGATCTGAAACCGATTTCTAAAGTATGTGGAGTTTGAGCGATGTCTCATCAATCTGAACTGATTAGCCAAGATATTTTGGCGTATTTGAAACAACACGAAAATAAAGACTTACTGCGTTTTTTGACCTGCGGTAACGTGGATGATGGTAAATCGACTTTAATTGGTCGTTTGCTTTACGATTCAAAATTGATTTATGAAGATCAATTGCAAGCCGTTACCCGTGACTCTAAAAAAGTCGGTACCACAGGCGATGCACCTGACTTGGCCTTACTTGTAGATGGTTTACAAGCTGAACGTGAACAGGGCATTACCATTGATGTGGCGTATCGTTATTTCTCTACAGAAAAACGTAAGTTCATCATTGCCGATACTCCGGGGCATGAGCAATATACCCGTAACATGGCGACAGGTGCTTCAACTTGTGACCTTGCGATCATTCTGATTGATGCGCGTTATGGTGTACAAACTCAGACCCGTCGTCATACTTACATTGCAAGCTTGCTCGGTATTAAGAACATTATTGTTGCGATTAACAAAATGGACTTGGTGGAATTCTCTGAAGCACGCTTCAATGAAATTCAGGCCGATTATGCCAACTTCGTGAGCCAATTGGGCGACCGTAAGCCAAGCAACATCATCTTTACGCCAATTTCTGCATTGAATGGCGATAACGTGGTGAACAAGTCTGAAAATACGCCATGGTACAAAGGCGAAACCTTGATGGGTACGCTTGAGTCTGTCGAGATTAACCGTGATACCGCGAAACGTGATTTCCGTTTCCCTGTGCAGTATGTAAACCGTCCTAACCTCGACTTCCGTGGTTTTGCGGGTACGATTGCGCTGGGTGAAATCAACGTCGGTGATAAAGTTGTAGCATTGCCATCAGGTAAGTCTTCAACGGTTAAAGAGATCGTGACCTATGATGGCAACCTTGAACATGCCTTTGCAGGTCAAGCGGTGACATTAACGTTAAACGACGAAATTGACGTATCACGCGGTAATATGTTGATTCGTGCAGATCAGGGTATTCCTGCCATTTCACGTTCGGTTAAAGCGACTGTGGTCTGGATGGCGGATCAACCGCTGGTAATTGGCAAGTTGTATAACATCAAAATTGGTACACAAACGGTTCCTGCCAAAGTGACTGGCATTAACTTCCGTACCAATGTGAACACGCTTGAACAAATGCAAGTGGATCATCTTGATCTAAACGCGATTGCCAATGTGACTATTGAGTTTGATGCGCCAGTAGTGTTTGACCGTTATCAAGACAGCCGTTATACAGGTTCGTTTATCTTCATTGATCGTTTGAATAACGTCACGATTGGTGCGGGGATGGTGGAAGAGTCTGTTGAATGGACTGCACATAGCAATCCAGTAACAGCGGAAGACCGTGCAGCACGTTTAGGTCAAAAACCTGCGTCAATTACTGTATCGACTAAAGCATTGGAAAATGCGCAAGCGCTTGAAAACCTGTTGCTTCAACAAGGGATTGTCGCAATTGCGAAAGCTGATCTTGATGCTGCGCAAGTTACACTTCTTCGTGAAACAGGTATTGCAGTGATTACTACTGTTGCAGAAGCAACAGATGTAAGCTTCACGCAAGAGTCTGTTGAAGAATTGGCTGAGAAAATTGTGGAATTAGTTCGTCTATAAGACTGAGCTGATTTAAAAGAAAACCCGTCTTTATTGCGGGTTTTTTTATTTAGGAGATATTTATTTTGATATTGGGATCATCCAAGCTAGATAAAATTGTTTTATAAATCTCGAAATTTTCTTGGTCATGACAAACAAAATATACATGCTCGATATGTTCAAAACTTGGCAGGCTTGAAAGTACAGTACCAATCGCAATTTCAGCAGCTTCTTGTTTAGGGTAGCGATACACACCTGTTGAGATACTAGGAAAGGATACTGTCTTGGCTTGTACTTCATTGGCTTTGATTAAGCTATTTAAATAGGCTTTGCATAATTCTTCAGTTTCATTTTTTGTGCCACCTAGCCAGCGTGGGCCAACTGTATGAATCAGAAATTTGGAAGGTAAATTTCCTGCAGTCGTCACTACAGCATGTCCATTAGCAAGGCTACCACCAATTTCATCATGGATACGTCGGCACTCATTTTGCATTTTAATACCAGCTTTCTTTTGGATTATGTAATCCAAACCACCACCACCTAAAAGTGATTTGTTGGCTGAATTTACAATTACATCGACTGTAAATTCAGTAATATCTGTATTAATGAGAGTAACTAATTTCATCATTGGATGGAGTTTGATTTACATAATTGGTTAATAATGAAATGGCTTAGTTCTAAAATTTGTTCAGTCACAATATCAATATCAAGTGATGTATATTTCCAAGTAAATCTTTTGTATTCGATATTTTTTGCAAAAAACCAAGTTGATTCTTCACTCTTATTGAATAACTCTGATTCTTTAAAAGTTGAAATAAGATTTTGGTAGTTTTCTGGATGTTGAATACAAAAATGAACTTTACATGGTAAACCTGATTTATCTTGTTCTACTTCAAGGGTAGGACAAATCCAATTATCAATTTTGTAGTTTCCAAACCAATATTCGGGATTATTATTGTATTTTCCTGGATCGGATCTGCGTTTAAATTGAGATTGTAAATTCTCTTCTAGTTTTTGAAAAATATAATTTTGCAAATCTTGAAATACTTGATTATGCAGTTGAAATAAATGAGCTATTTCATTGCTATTATTTTTGATGAAAGAAAAATTTTCTAAATTCATTGAATCCTCGTAGTAATTTTCTAGGTGCAGAATGAACTCGCGTGCAAACAAAAACCATTTATTGTAAGGATTTTCAAAAGATTTTTTTGTTAAATTAAACTTAAAATTCTTTGTTAAATCTTGATATGAAATCCCGTTCCATTGATTAAAATCACTTAAACCATCTAAGCAAAGAACCACTGGAACAATTGTTTTGCTATTTTTTGCTCGATCCTTTGCATATTCAAGATAGCTGTCTATAGGGTTATTTTGATGATGATGAATTTTACATTCGATGATAAATAAATGGTCTTCAGTTTCAATGAGTAAATCAATACGTTTTAAATCTTGTGTGCTGATCTCTGTTTCTACTTTCAAGGGAGAGCTGTAATTGTTTAAATCAACATTATGTTTTAGCTTGAGGCTTTGAATAAAGCTTTCGAAAAAAAGATCACCTAGTCCATGTTGATTATTGGGATTTAAAAAGAAAGCTAATAGTTCGGTTGTAGGGTTTTCATAGTGTTTTCTAGCAGCAGTATCAAAGAAAGTTAGTTCTTTTTCTGTGGGTTTGTATTGTCTGGATTTTTCTAAAAGTTCTTTCAATGCATCAAGTGAGTATTGACCTGCCATGTAGATGCCATAAATCTATAATTATATGAAGATGTTCTTTTATTTTGATTTTAAATGCAAGGGATAGGTTAAGACTGAAATAGAAATAAAAATTTAAATTAGAAATATGATAAGAAATCTCTAGAAAAAACTAATTGTGTAACTTTCTTATTTAAGTAGTGCAACTTAAAAACTAAGCAGGGTATTTTTCAGGGTGATGAACTCTATTAAGACATAAGTCAGACTCATCTTCAAAGTACACTGTATCTATGTTCAAATACATGAAACTTGAAAAGTATTGAATAGATCAGGAAGAAATCATGTCACAAGCCAACATGCAGCAAGTCATCATCACAGAACCGGGCGGTGTGGAAAAACTTGCCTATGAAACTGTTGCAGTACCAACAGCAAAAGCAGATGAGGTTTTAGTTAAAGTTCATGCTTTTGGTATTAACCGCCCAGATATCTTGCAACGTCAAGGCTTGTATCCAATGCCTAAAGGTGTAACACCAGTTCCAGGTTTGGAAGTTGCAGGTATTGTTGAATCCGTAGGTAGCGATGTCACCAAATTTAAAGTCGGTGATCAAGTTTGTGGCTTAACCAATGGTGGCGGTTATGCAGAATATTGCGTTGTACCTGAAAGCCAAACCTTGGCTATTCCTGAAGGCGTAAGCTTTACTCAGGCAGCCGCGATTCCTGAAACTTTCTTTACCGTGTGGGCAAATGTATTCCAGATGGGTAAAGCCAAAGCAGGGGAAACCGTATTGGTTCATGGTGGTGCTAGCGGTATTGGTACGACTGCGCTGATGCTGTGTAAATCCCTTGGCATCAAAACTTTTGCAACTGTGGGTTCGGACGACAAAGTTACGGCTATTGCAGATTTAACCACAGCGATTAACTATAAGACTCAAGACTTCGAGCAAGTGATTAATGAACAAACCGATAATGGCGGTGTAGATGTGATTTTGGATATGGTCGGTGCGCCATATTTGGAACGTAACCTGAATTTGCTACGTCGTGATGGTCGTCTGGTCTATATTGCTTTCTTGGGTGGTGCTAAAGTTAAAGATGTGAAACTGGGTCAAATCATGATGAAGCGTTTGACTATTACCGGCTCAACCATGCGTGCACGTACCACGGCTGAAAAAGCGGAGATTGCGCAAGGCTTGCAAGAAACCGTCGCACCATTATGGGCAAAAGGTGAATGTCTGCCGATGATTTATAAGACATTTAAGTTTGACCAGATTCAGGAAGCACATGCTGCTATGGATACAGGTGAGCATGTGGGTAAGATTGTTGTTGAAATCATCTGATTTTTCTCCCATTAAATAAGATAAGCCAACGACTGTTGGCTTTTATTTTGCATAAAACAAGATAAGTAATTCAAATTAATTTATTGAAAAACAGTGATGATATTTTAAAAAATGGTAAAAAGTGTCAAACATTTGACACAACCTGTCAAAACTAAGGAGTAAATTAGCACTTAGATTAATCTGACCAAATTGTTTGGTTTTAGTTGAAAATTAATGCAATAGAGGGAATGTATTATGAAAATAGTGTCAGCTCCATATACTCATGCCCATAGCTTCCGTGCATTAAAGCGTCTGCATAAAGCGATTATTCGTAATCAGGTATTACCTTGCAATCTGCATAAGCTTTATCAAGCCCTGCTTCATTTAGAGCGTTATGTCGAACGGCTCAATCATAAACGTTCTAAAAACCGTGCTACAAGTCGCATTAAAGCGTAATTTGAGCATTGCCTATTAGTCTTAAGTTGAAGTAAATATTTGAAATTTAGTTTTTATTTGGCTGTATAATTTTTTTCATAATTTAAAAATTTTAAGCATTTTATGCACTGTGCTGTAAAAGCACAAAGAGGGTATCTATGAAGGGCAATGCGTCAACGCATGAGCGCCTTGCGGAACGTTTGGCAAGTATTTTAACCAAACTAAATATAGGGCATCAGTTGAGTGTACAGGAGCTGGCGCGTGAGTTTCAGGTCAGTACCAGAACCATTGAACGTGATTTTGATCGACTAAATTCTTATCTTCCGTTAATACAGGATGCACAAACCAAAAAATTCTATCTGGAATCTTCTTATCTCGGGCGTTTCAAATTACAGGATATTAAAAATTTCGCGCAATTGTCGGGAATTAATGATTTGTATCCTTCTTTGGATATTTCATTTTTAAGGGAGTTATTTGATAACCGCGCCAGCCTGGTGTTTTCTGCCAAAGGCTACAATTTTGAAGATGCGACGCAGTATGCTGAACACTTTAAGACACTGACTGGCAGTATTCAAAAAAGACAGCAAATCGCGTTGTTTTACAGAGGTCAAATTCGGGTTGTAAAGCCTTATCGGTTGATTCATCACATGGGTAACTGGTATTTGGCGGCGGTACGCAAGCAGGAGCTGCGGGTTTACCGTCTTGGTCGTATTGAAAAAATTATCTGCAGCCGTCGACTTTCACAGTTTGAACATGATCAGGCTGTTCTGCAGCAATTAAAAGATGAAGATGGCATTTGGTTTCAGCACGAAAAACAGGAAGTGATTTTATCTGTACATCCCGATGTTGCAATTTATTTTAAGCAACGCAGAATTTTTCCCGAACAAGCAGTTTTAAATGAATCGGAAACAGGAGAATTGGTAATTTCATGTCAGATTCGGCATCAGAAACAGTTGAATCCATTGGTGCGTTACTGGATTCCTTATCTGAAAATTCTCAAGCCGGCACATTTACAGCAAGAACTGGATGATAGCTTGCAAGGTTATTTAAAAGAAGCTCAGTAATAAATAACGGCAAAAATGAAATAGCGAGAAGTCTGGAAGAAATTCCAGACATAAAAAAAACCAGCATTAAGCTGGGTTTTTTATTGCACCATTTTAAGGAGTATTAAAATGGTGCCCGAGGCCAGACTCGAACTGGCACGCTTTGTGGGCGGGGGATTTTAAATCCCCTGTGTCTACCGATTTCACCACTCGGGCATTTTTAACAAGATTGGAGGCGGAGGTCGGAATCGAACCGGCGTACACGGAGTTGCAGTCCGCTGCATGACCACTCTGCCACCCCGCCATCTCTTGTTGCTGCGTATATTATCAAGCTCTGAAAAAAAAACAATAGTAGATTTATGCAGATGTGCAGAAAAGCAGCATATAACGGAAAATATTTAAAATATTCATGTAGAATGTGCGAAATTGATTCATATCAACACTTGGGAGAAGTGCCGTGGCATTAGTTCTAGACGGTCGTGCATTGGCGAAGCAAATTGAAGCTGACTTGTTTACTCGCGTAGAAGCGCTGAAAGCAAAATCAGGTCGTACTCCAATTCTTGCGACGATTTTGGTAGGTGATGATGGTGCATCTGCAACTTACGTGCGTATGAAAGGCAATGCTTGCCGTCGTGTCGGTATGGATTCATTAAAAGTTGAGCTTCCAAAGGAAACTACAACTGAAGAATTACTTGCTGAAATTGAAAAATTAAACGCAAATCCTGATGTGCACGGTATTCTGTTGCAACACCCAGTACCAGCTCAAATTGATGAGCGTGCATGTTTTGATGCAATCTCGCTTGAAAAAGATGTTGATGGCGTAACTTGCCTTGGTTATGGTCGTATGGCAATGGGCGAAGCAGCCTATGGTTCAGCGACTCCTGCCGGCATCATGACCATTCTGAAAGAAAACAACATTGAAATTGCCGGTAAACATGCGGTGGTTGTAGGTCGTTCTGCGATTTTGGGTAAACCCATGGCTGCAATGCTGCTTGAAGCAAATGCAACAGTAACGATTTGCCATTCACGCACGCAAAATTTAGCTGACTTTGTTAAACAAGCGGACATTATCGTTGGTGCAGTAGGTAAAGCTGAACTGATCCAAAAAGACTGGATCAAACCAGGTGCTGTGGTTGTTGATGCTGGTTTCCATCCACGTGATGGCGGTGGTGTGGGTGACATTCAACTTGTAGGTATTGAAGAAGTGGCTTCTGCGTACACGCCTGTTCCAGGTGGTGTCGGTCCAATGACCATTACCACTTTGATTCGTCAAACGGTTGAAGCTGCTGAAAAAGCTTTGGGTTAATTTAATCCTCCCTAACTCTCCTTTTTCAAAGGAGGGAATTTACATCTAAAATCCTATTGTTTAGTAGTAGGTTTCCCCTCTTTTTTAAAGAGGGGTTAGGGGAGATTCCTTTAAGATATAAATACCAATTAAAAGAATTCCAATGAGCTGTACTTTCCAATTCCCCAAAGCCCCAGAACATCTTATCCAAGCCTTACATAAGGTGATCCCCGGTTGTGAGTTGATGGCGCAGCAATTGCCTGAAACCCCCATTTCACTGTGGCTGATTCCACCCGTTTTCCCAACGGATAAACTGGATGATGAGGTGATTCGCCGTATCTGGAATGATACGCCATACTGGATCTTCTGCTGGGCATCAGGGCTTGCAATGGCTCAGTGGTTATTAGCAGAGCCGCATCACGTCAAAGACAAGGTGGTGCTCGACTTTGGTGCTGGATCGGGCGTAGTGGCGATTGCAGCGAAAATGGCAGGGGCTAAACGCGTTATTTGCTGTGATATAGATCCAATCAGTTTGGATTCATGTCGTGCCAATGCTGAATTGAATGAAGTGGAGCTGGAATATCTGGATGATTTGTATAAGGCAGAACAAGTCGATGTACTGTTAGCCGCAGATGTGCTCTATGATCAGTGCAACCGCTTTTTCCTGGATGAATTTTTGAAATTTGCCCCTGAAGTATGGGTGGCAGATAGTCGGGTGAAAAACTTTAGTCATCCTAAATATCAAAAACTAGATGAACGTAGTGCCACGACTTGGCCAGACCTGGATGAATCTAAAGAATTTCGAAATGTCAGTTTTTATAAGACGCTGTAAACAGCGTCTTTTTTATTTAACAAGTCATTTAAAGCGATTAAGAGCAAGTATAACGAACCACGCTCAATGTGCTTGGATGAGTAGCATCTAAAGTGTTACGAGTTGCCATGTCTTCACTATTGTATAGGTCAGGGGTGTTGCTTAAACTCACACTGGTGCGACTGTGACCAAGTTGACGACCATATTGTGGAGTTTGTATTGTGGGATTGGCAATTTCACTAATGCTTAAAATATCTATTTTGTATTGTTTATTTGAACCCAATACTTTTTGACAAGCACGTTGTAATTTTCTCTCATCCACTTGTTGGTTTTTGCGACCTGACAAAGTATAAGCCAGGGTTGCACGACCATTGGACTGACTTTCAATCTGATATCCGACATTACCATTATATGGACGTGGTGTGCTTTGACACGCAGCAAGTCCAAGCGCCATAAAACCTAAGCCAAGCAATTTATATGTATTGTTCATCTTCAAAAGTTCCAAGCGTTGTTATTCTATTGAGTATGCCATAAGCCTGCTTTTTTAACGATGCGATCAAGACGTATATCCAATAAAAAAGCTTTCCAATTGTGACAACTTGAAAAGCTTTTTTAGATGAATAATCAGCTAAATACGCTGGGTTCAGTCATCGCTAATCATGCTGTATTTTTTGATGTCTTTCATAAAGATATAAGTAATTAGAGACAAGCCAATCATGAAGGTAATGTAATAGAAGAGGTAGTTTTCATGACCTGCATTTTTAAAGCTCAGGGCAACCCGTTCTGCTGTACTCCCAAATAAAATATTGGCAGTTGTAGTGGTTTTTTCAAAACTGGGAGTATTAGCCAGATATTTTTTTTAAATAAGTCGTAAATGTATTGAAGGCTAGCGTACTGCTGGCAGTCAACATGATCATAATAAAGGCTTGTTTGGGATATTGAGTAAATAAAGCCAGTACATCTGATTTAGGTCTATCATCACGATGTTTTTGCTTCTTCATGTGATTTTAGCCTGGGCATCATTTTGATTTTAAAAGTTTAGTACATTTAAGTCATTATTTTATTCAATAGAACAGGCAAATAAAAAAGCCTCTCATCTAGAAAGGCTTTTAAAAATGACTTTGGATTAATGTTCTTTAATTTCTGAGTGGTGCTTGGTATCTTTCATAAAGATATAAACAATCAATGAGATAAAAATTAAGATAGTGACGTAAATAAAGAACCAAGACTCATGTCCAGCTTGCTTAAAACTCAGCGCGAAAAACTCTGCTGTCCCTCCAAATAGCGTATTGGCAAGTGCGTAGGGAAGCGCGACACCGAGTGCACGGATATGCGCAGGGAAAAGCTCGGCTTTCACCACGGCATTAATTGAGGTATAGCCTGTGACAATCACCAATCCGGCTAAACAGATCCAGAATGCGGACCAGTAGTCTTGGGTTTGGCCTAATTTATCAAACAGGAAATAGGTAAATAATACGCCCAAAACCCCGAAGGAAATCATTAGCGGTTTGCGTCCGATTTTATCCGACAAAGCACCTGCAAATGGCTGTAAACACATGAAAATGAATAGCGCCAGCGTAGTGATTTGAGTGGCTTCAGGTTTGCTAAACCCAGAGGTATTGACTAGATATTTTTGTAGATAAGTGGTGTAGGTATAGAAGGCCACCGTACCGCCAGCGGTTAAAAACAGTACTGTAAATGCCTGTTTGGGATAATGCTTGAACAGCGCAAACATACTCGATTCAGGCTGGCTTTTATCTTGTTGCGCATTTTTAAAAGATTGGGTTTCGAGCAGACCACGTCGAATATAGAACACGACTATGGCCAAGCAAGCACCGATAAAGAATGGAATGCGCCAACCCCAATCATGCAGTTGTTCTTCAGTCAGTACGAACTGCAAAATCAGTAGAACGCAGAGTGCGGTAAGCTGACCTGCAATTAAAGTAACGTACTGAAAACTGGAAAAGAACCCGCGTCGGTTTCTTTCTGCCATTTCACTTAAATAGGTGGCACTGGCACCATATTCTCCACCGACACTTAAGCCCTGAATGAGTCGGGCGACCACTAAAATAATTGGCGCAAAGATTCCGATTTGGTCATGCGTTGGAGATACTGCAATCATCAGAGAACCAATACACATTAAAGTCACAGAAAGAGTGAGACCTGATTTGCGTCCTTTTTTGTCCGAGTAAATACCCATGATCCAGGCACCAATTGGACGCATTAAAAAGCCGACTGCGAAAATGGCAGCAGCTTGAAGCAATTGTGCAGTTTGACTGCCTTTGGGAAAGAATGAATGGGCAAAATATAATGTAAATGCGGCATAGACATACCAGTCATACCACTCCACCAAGTTACCTGCTGAGCCACCCAGAATGGATTTGACCCGTGTTTTGGTATCCAGATTTACTGGAGGAACGTTTTGTTCAATCATGTGACCAAGTCCATTTTGGTATTGTTTTTAAGATGTTAAACCTATTGTTTTAACGGTATAAGCGTAGCAGTTTCTAATTTTGTATAAAAAATGTTCTAACTCTAAGTGTTTGAAAATTAATTAGTTAAAAGACATAGTTAGATTGATGATTTATATGCGTTGTTTATTTTTGTTGGGATAGCCCCATTATTATTTTATATTCATCCCATTGACTCATGATTTCCAAGTGTCATTTCACTTTAAATGGTGTTAAGTTTCCTAGAACAATAAGAAATTTAAGTCAGCTGTTTTAATAAAATTAGAGGAGGTGAACATGCAAGTGAGTCATCCGGTCTATGATGTAGTGGTGGTTGGTGGAGGCATTAATGGTGTCGGTATTGCGGTCGATGCTGCAGGGCGAGGGTTGTCTGTCTTTTTATGTGAAAAGGATGATTTAGCCAGCCATACTTCTTCTGCAAGCAGCAAGCTTATACATGGTGGTTTGCGTTATCTTGAACATAAAGAGTTTCGTTTAGTTCATGAAGCGCTGGTTGAACGCGAAGTTTTATTGGTCAAAGCACCGCATATTATTCGTCCCTTGCGTTTTATCATGCCTCATCAGCCGCATTTACGGCCTGCATGGCTGATTCGGACCGGTTTATTTGTTTATGATCACTTGGGTAAACGAGAAAAATTAGCAGGCTCAAAGCATATTAATTTTGATCCAGCAACCAGCCCTTTAAAAGAAGAGATAACGCAGGGTTTTGAATATTCAGACTGTGCTGTGGATGATGCGCGTTTGGTGGTTTTAAATGCGATGCAAGCACATGAACTAGGCGCGCATATTGTTACTCAAACGCGATGTACATCTGCATACCGTGAAAATGGCTTGTGGGTAGTGCATGTGGAAAATGCGCAAGGTGCTTATCAAGTTCAAGCCAAAGCATTGGTGAATGCTGCAGGGCCGTGGGTCGCGCAATTTATTCAACAGAACTTAAAACAAAAATCACCTCATGGGCTTCGACTCGTTCAAGGTAGTCATATTATTGTGCCAAGAATATATGAAGGCGATAAAGCCTTTATTCTTCAAAATGATGATCAGCGGATTGTTTTTGCGATCCCTTATCTGGATCAATACAGCTTAATTGGTACGACGGATCACGAATACCAAGGTGATTTAGATCGGGTCAATATTACCCAGCCTGAAATTGATTATTTGCTGGATGTTTATAATGATCATTTTAAGCATCAGTTAACTCCTGAAGATATTTTATATACCTATTCGGGTGTCCGTTCTTTATGTGATGATGAGTCAGATAATCCTTCTGCAATCACGCGCGACTATACTTTGGCCATATCTCATGAGCAGAAAAATGATGCGCCGTTGCTTTCGGTATTTGGAGGAAAGCTGACGACTTATCGAAAGCTTGCTGAATCTACAATGCTACATTTGCAACCTTTCTTTCCGACAATGAAAAAGCCGTGGACTGAAAAAGCATTATTACCTGGCGCAGAAAACCTGGTTTCAGTTGAGCGCTTAATTCAGGAAATCATGCAAAGCATTGAAGATGTGTCATTACAATTGGCTTCGCGCTGGGCGCATGCCTATGGTTCACGGGTATGGAAATTTATAAACGGTATTACAGCGACGGATGAACTTGGTGAAGATTTTGGACATGGTTTATTTACTAAAGAAGTTGATTATCTTGTAGATCAAGAGTGGGTCAGAACCAGTCAAGATATTTTATGGCGCAGAACCAAGCTAGGCTATCAATTTACGGATGATGAGATTCAGGTATTAGATCAATATCTTGCGAAATTGCTGGTGAAAAGATCGCAGGATAGTGCAGCTTAAATTTTTTAAACATGAAATAAAAGACCGTTAAGACGGTCTTTTATTTGAGTCAAATTGCAGTGTTGATCTTCAATTAAATTTTTAGCTCAGACTGTGTTTAACTTTCTGTTTTGAATTGGTTTAAATTTCGACGCCGCCCAATGCTGCACAATTCACAGGCGTATTCCACTGAACTGCAGTACCCCAAATCACAGGACGTACAACACGCCAAGGTCAGAAACCGAATCTTTAGCTTGCATTATAGTTGATGACGACGTTGCCACCGACTTGATGTGCACGCTCTGCAAAGCGTGGATACAGTTCTACGACACTGCCGTAAGTACCTTTAGCTACTTTAATGCGTTTTTTAATTTGAAATTGGCTAGAGTCTGGCGTGCCTTTGATGTAATAGGTGTGAAGAGAGGACTGTTCTGCAGTCGCTGCTTGAGCCCCATAGCTAGACTGGGCAAGCTGTAAGTGTGAATGTTTTTAACATGAAATTTACTATTTTATTATATAAAAAAAGGCCACCGAAGTGACCTTTTATCAATTAATTCATAAATTAAGCAGATTTTTTAACAGCTTCTAAAAGTTCGTTTTGACGAGCTTTAAGTGCTTCTGGTAAGCGTTCACCAAGTTTGTTGAACAATTCAGTGTGGCTTTCAAGTTCTTTGATCCATTGATCTTTATCTTGAGAAGTCACAAGGTCAAATTGTTCTTTAGTGAAATCAGAACCAGTCCAGTTCAATTGTTCGTAAGTAGGAACCAAACCGATTGGAGTTTCAGTCGCTTCAGCACGGCCTTCACAACGATCAATCATCCACTCAAGAACACGCATGTTTTGACCGAAACCAGGCCATACGAAGTTGCCTTCAGCATCACGGCGGAACCAGTTTACGTTAAAGATCTTAGGAAGTTTGTTGCCAGCAGCTTCAGCTTTAACCGCTACTTGTTCACCCATTTCTAACCAATGAGAGAAGTAGTCAGCCATGTTGTAGCCCGTGAATGGAAGCATCGCAAACGGATCGCGACGAACTACGCCTTGTTGACCAACAGCGGCAGCAGTTGTTTCAGAACCCATAGTTGCTGCTTTATAAACACCATCAACCCAGTTCAATGCTTCAGAAACTAGAGGCACTGTATCTGCACGACGACCACCGAAGATGAACGCAGAGATTGGCACGCCCGCTGGATTTTCCCAGTCAGCATCAATAGAAGGGCATTGACCCGCAGCAACAGTGAAACGCGCATTTGGATGAGCAGCTTTTTCACCAGCAACGTGTGGCTGACCTTTCCAGTTAGTCAGGTTAGCAGGTGCTTCTTTAGTTAGACCTTCCCACCAAACTTCACCGTTATCAGTCACAGCAACGTTGGTATAAATGACGTCTTTGCTTAAGGTAGCCATACAGTTCGGATTGGTCTTGGTATTTGTACCAGGCGCTACACCGAAGAAACCAGCTTCAGGGTTGATTGCATATAAGCGACCGTCTTCACCTGGTTTGATCCAGGCAATATCGTCACCTACAGTTTCAATTTTCCAGCCTTCATAACCTGCTGGTGGAATCAACATTGCAAAGTTGGTTTTACCACAAGCAGACGGGAATGCAGCTGCGATGTAATGTTTTTCACCTTGTGGATTGGTCACGCCAAGGATCAGCATATGCTCAGCTAACCAGCCTTGTTGACGACCCATAGAAGATGCAATACGTAAAGCTAGGCATTTCTTACCCAACAATGCGTTACCGCCGTAACCAGAACCGTAAGACCAGATTTCACGCGTTTCTGGGTAATGCACGATGTATTTTTCAGGGTTGCAAGGCCATGCAACGTCTTTTTGACCTTCTTCTAGCGGAGCACCCACAGTGTGTACGCAAGGAACGTATTCACCGTCAGTACCAAGAACGTCATAAACAGCTTTACCCATGCGAGCCATTTTAGACATGCTTACTGCAACGTAAGGAGAGTCAGTTAATTCGATACCGATGTGTGCAATATGGCTACCTAAAGGCCCCATAGAGAAAGGTACAACGTATAAAGTACGTCCTTTCATTGAGCCATCAAATAAACCGTTAAGGCGAGCACGCATTTCAGCTGGAGCTTCCCAGTTGTTTGTCGCACCTGCATCTTCTTGTTTTTCTGAGCAGATATATGTGCGACCTTCAACACGAGCAACGTCAGAAGGATCAGAATTAGCTAAATAAGAACCAGGGTGCTTTTCTTGGTTAAGCGCTTGCATAGTGCCGTTAGCGATCATCAGGTCAACAAGACGTTGATATTCTTCTGCGCTACCGTCACACCATTCAATTTTCGCTGGCTTCGTTAATTTTGCAATTTCTTCAACCCATGCAATAAGCTTAGGGTGACGAACGAATTCTGGTGCGTTCACTTTGGTCATGGTGAGGCCTATCTCAAATGTGTACAATTATGTGTACAAATAATAATTAGAATGAAGGGATACAACATTCCAATTTAAGTATAAAAAAAAGTGGCTGTATTAAAGCATAAAATCATCAAAAAAATAAGACTAAAGAAGTATGGGGAATAGGTTGGTAGATTATGTTCGTTCTTATTTATTATTTATTAAAACAATAGCTTACGAGTTTTTCATTGCCTTGTTTCTGATATTTTTAATTGTTATGAGTGTTATTTATTTTAATTATGTTTTTTAAAAACAGTAGCTTAGTATTATTTTTTTCATGAGGGTTATTATTGATTAAATAAATGGTGGTAATTCGAATTTTACATAAACAGGCTTTTAATTGCCGATAAATTGGACAAAATTAGAGCAATTACTTCAAAAAAGTATAGAAAATGTCAGAACCCTTAAAGCCATTGTCTCTTATTTATAATGAAAAGTCAGGATTTCATGCTGCAAATAAAGATGAAGTCTATGAACAACTTATGGCATGTTTAACGGCTTATGGCTATGAAATTCAAGCTTTTGAAATTGGTGCAGAAGCAAATTTTGATCATTTGATGAAGAAAATAATTTTACGGCATCAACAGGCGAGTGAAGTGGGTGTGGTCGTTGCAGCGGGTGGGGATGGAACCTTGAATGCTGTTGCTGCACAACTGATGGGAACGGATATACCCATGGGAATTTTTCCACTGGGAACCTTTAATTATGTAGCGCGATTACTCAATATTCCACTGGATCTATTAAAAGCTGCTGATACCATTGCTAAAGGCAAGATCCGTGAAGTGCATGTTGCACAAATCAATGATCATATTTATTTAAACAATGCCAGTTTGGGCTTATATCCTTTATTTATTCAAAGACGTGAATTATACAACCAGCGTTTTGGTCGTTTTGCTTTAAATGCCTATACCTCGGGTTTGGATGTGCTGATTCGCGATCGTAAAGAGCTGAAACTTGAAGTGGAGGTAGATGGGAGAAAATATCCTGTAAAAACACCCTTAATTTTCTTCGGTAATAATCAGTTGCAACTGGCAGAGATGAATTTGCGTATTGCGGAATCTGCTGCAAAAGGTAAGGTGACGGGTGTGGTGGTCGCCAAAAGCGATAAACGTACCTTGTTTAAAATGTTATGGCAATTGATGAGGGGCAATCTGGATCAAGCACCCGATGTGTATAGCTTTTCTGCAGATGAAGTCAAAATTTATTCAAAACGAAAAAAATTAACTGTGGCTTTAGATGGTGAAATTGTTGAAATGCAGCCGCCGCTTAAAATTTCAGTGCGTAAAAATGCATTAAAAATAATGGTTCCTCATGATTCTGCACCTGTCTGATTTACATTTTGGAACAGAAAATACTGCCTGTATGGCGGCAATCCGTCTCTTTTGCCAAGAGCAACCTCTTGAAGCTGTGGTGGTGAGTGGCGATTTAACCCAGCGAGCGCGCTATACGCAGTTTTATGACTGCAAACAGTTTTTGGAAAGTCTAAATCTTCCATATCTGGTGGTACCAGGTAATCACGATATTCCGCTGTATCATGTGTGGAACCGCATCTTTAGTCCATTTACCCGTTATAAATTATTCTTTGGTCACATGGAAAATACCTTAGAAACTGCACATTTTTATATTATTGGAGTGAACAGTATTCGAAGACGTTATCACACCCGCGGACATATCTCTTTGGAACAAATCCAGCAAATTGACCAGTCGTTAATGATCGCTCCAGCACATAAAATAAAACTGATTGTTGCGCATCAGCCTTTTTATACTCCACCGAATGATCCGCATGGGGTAAAAGACTGTCCAATGTTGGGACGTATGGCTTTAGAATCCTGGAGCCAAAGCGGTTTAAATGGTTTATTACATGGACATCTGCATCAATCGGCGGTGTATGACTTAAACCAGATTTATCGTTTAGGTGCAGTACATCCTGTACTGGATATACATGCCGGTACAGCGACTTCTTACCGGTTACATCGTGGCTTGCCAAATAGTTTCAATGTCATTCAGGCAAATGCAGATGTGCAGCATTATTATTTTGATGAGCAACAAAAAGAATTTGTATTAGATGAACAAAATGCTGAATAAATGAAGAAATATTGAGAGTTGAATAAAAAAAATACAAAAAACAGCATTTTTTTTTATTTGCCCCCTTGAAGCGTTTTTTTCCATCCCCACAAAAGTGACATCGAAATTATTTTGATGATGACCGATGGAATAACAAAGTCATCATTACTTCACTATAAAAGACTTAGTCTGATGGAGTTTCCAATGAGCAACATTCGTCCATTACATGATCGCGTAGTTATTCGTCGTGTTGAAGAAGAAACTAAAACTGCTGGTGGTATTTTACTTCCAGGTTCTGCTGCTGAAAAACCGGCTCAAGGTGAAATCATTGCAGTAGGTAATGGTCAGATTACTGACAATGGCGTACGTGCTTTAGACGTTAAAGTCGGCGACAAAGTATTGTTCGGTACTTACGCAGGTACAACTGTAAAAGTACAAGGCGAAGAACTTCTTATTATGAAAGAGTCTGACATTTTAGCCGTCTTAGAAGGCTAATTCAGACCTGTTCCATTCAATCAAATTTTTGAAAATTAAAATATTTGGAGTAAAGCATGTCAGCTAAAGAAGTAAAATTTGGTGATTCAGCGCGCAGCAAAATGATTGCAGGCGTAAACGTACTTGCAGATGCGGTAAAAGTAACTTTAGGTCCTAAAGGTCGTAACGTGGTTATCGACCGTTCTTTCGGTTCACCACACATCACTAAAGATGGTGTAACGGTTGCCAAAGAAATTTATCTAAAAGATAAATTCGAAAACATGGGTGCGCAACTGGTTCGCGAAGTATCTTCAAAAACCAATGACATCGCAGGTGACGGTACAACAACTGCAACTGTACTTGCTCAAGCAATTTTGAACGAAGGGATCAAATCAGTCACTGCGGGTATGAACCCAATGGATTTGAAACGTGGTATCGACCTTGCAGTTCGCGCTGTAGTTGAAAATATTAAAGCCACTGCTAAACCTGCTTCTGATACTAAAGCGATTGAACAAGTCGGTTCGATCTCTGCGAACTCTGACACCACTGTCGGTAAACTTATTGCACAAGCAATGGAACGCGTGGGTAAAGAAGGCGTAATCACTGTTGAAGAAGGTTCAGGCTTTGAAGATTCGCTTGACGTTGTTGAAGGTATGCAATTTGACCGCGGTTATATCAGCCCGTACTTTGCAAACAAACAAGACACTTTAACGGCTGAACTTGAAAACCCGTTCATTCTTCTCGTTGACAAGAAAATTGGCAACATCCGTGAATTGATCAGTGTATTAGAAGCGGTTGCTAAAACAGGTAAACCACTGCTTATCATCGCTGAAGATGTTGAAGGCGAAGCGTTGGCTACTCTTGTAGTAAACAACATGCGCGGTATTATCAAAGTATGTGCTGTTAAAGCACCTGGTTTTGGTGACCGTCGTAAAGCGATGCTACAAGACATCGCAATCTTGACTGGCGGTACTGTAATTTCTGAAGAAATTGGCATGTCACTTGAGCAAACTACTTTAGAACATTTAGGTACAGCGCATAAAGTAACTGTTTCTAAAGAAAATACTGTTCTTGTTGATGGTGCAGGTGATGCGGCTCAAATCGCAGATCGCGTTCAACAAATTCGTGCTCAAATTGAAGAATCTACGTCTGAATACGACAAAGAAAAACTTCAAGAACGTGTTGCTAAATTAGCAGGCGGTGTTGCAGTGATCAAAATCGGTGCTGCAACTGAAATTGAAATGAAAGAGAAAAAAGACCGTGTTGACGATGCACTTCACGCGACTCGCGCTGCGGTTGAAGAAGGTGTTGTTGCAGGTGGTGGTGTTGCGCTAGTACGTGCAGCTAAAGCACTTGATGGTGTGGTTGGTACAAACGATGATCAAAATGTAGGTATTAACATTTTACGTCGTGCAATCGAAGCGCCGCTTCGTCAAATCGTTGCAAACGCAGGTGATGAACCATCTGTCGTGATCAATGCTGTTAAAAATGGCGAAGGTAACTTCGGTTATAACGCTGCGACTGGCGAATATGGCGACATGCTTGAAATGGGTATCCTTGACCCAGCAAAAGTAACGCGTTCTGCACTTGAGCACGCTGCTTCTGTTGCTGCATTGATGCTTACAACTGAATGCATGATTACTGATATCCCAGAAGACAAACCAGCAATGCCTGATATGGGTGGCATGGGTGGTATGGGCGGTATGATGTAATTCATACTGATCATCCGGTCTGAAAAAATCCCCGCATTTTGCGGGGATTTTTTTATCAATATTCAAATTATTTAATTTTAATATAAGCAGCTTGATAGGTTTCAGGATAAATAAATGAGACCAGTTCATGTTGGGTTTTATTGGGTTTAACAGGAGAGAGTGGATCATTTTCAATGATAGAAATATGTTCGTTATTCTTAGCATCCACTAAAACAATATCGCTGTCGCGTAATTTAAGCGGTTGATCTGAATGATTATTAATTTCAAAAAAATAGGTTAATTTTGTACTTTCAATGCCATTAGATTCTATTTTTTCTGATTTAAATAAATCAGCCTGAATATCTACATATTTGAGTGCATTATTCACTTCAATATTTTGTACTTGTGGAATTTGGTATTTTTCAAAATTTTTGAATTGGGTTTTATTTTGATCCAGGGGTTCTATTGAATGATCATGCAAAGAAAAATAACGATTTTGTTTGGTTTTATTGTCAATGAATTGCAATAAATTTGAATTTTGCTCATCTAAAGTGAATGTGCCCGAAAACTCTTTTTGTTTAATCTTTTGCTTAAAGAAACTGATTTCCTTTAGGGTGTAAGTCTTGTTTTGATGAAGTTGGAGAGAAATGAGTTTCTTTTCACAAGCATCACAGGGAATAAATGCTTTGTAATGACCAACCCAATCGGGAGTTTGAACCTGTATCGGTTTTGAAGGCTGTTCAGGTAGATTAACTTTTTCATTCAGGGATGATGTGCTTGAATTATCGCAGCCACTTGAAAGTAACAGGGCAAAAAAACTAAGTGCAATCATCGTTTGTTTCATAATGATCTTTTAATGAGAATGATATTTTTCTAACCATAAGCATAACCGGATGATCTCGCTAGTATGAAGTCGCCAAATAAATGATTTATTTGTAGCAAATCGTGACGAGTATGCAAAATGGAGGGGCTAAAAAAGCCATATTTCAGGCTTTTTATGTAGGGGAATAAAGGAGCTCAATTAATTAAGATCTTTTTGTAATTTATAATTAAGTTTTGAATCCATGGCTTTTCCTGTGTTCATATCGCGCGCTTCTACAAAATTTTCACCGATAAAAAATTTACGATTTTCACCGGCTTTATCTAAGCGAATGATCGATGGATTATCCGGATCGAAGCTAAAAGTGCCTTTCACCTTAAATTGATTGCTTTTTCCTTTACCCAAATATTCTTGTGTTAATTCATAAGTTTTATCTTATCTAGTATATATTTTGTATATAAAAACAATCTTGTAAGTGCTTATAGAATGCATTAATGTATTATTTATAGAAGTTATCTAGAGTATTTAAATATATAAAATACTCTATTCTTGTTTACTCTCGGAGATAAAAAATGTCTGTTATTAAGCTTAAGATGGGAGTGGTTGATAATATCAATAGGCAGATAGTGGACATACCTGTTTTAATTGATGAGAATGAGAGGTGGATCAGGAAATTTGAACAACACTTATAAGTGATATTTTGCTCCCCAAATGATGTTATAAACATCAATATATGGAGTATTTTATGGCACGTAGACCAAGAAGAAATCATTCAAAT
>NZ_JABERK010000052.1:0-57320 GCF_013004315.1 Acinetobacter sp. ANC 5378 | reverse complement strand
CAAGTAAATCTGTTTGAGAGAAAAACCTTAAAAGCTTTATTCATGCCCGATAAAATACCGATAAAACAAAAGGAAGCTCAATTGAGCCTCCTTTTATGAAAAATTGTGGGACAGCAGTGACCCCAAGGTGCTTTTTTCTTATCACTTAAAACTATTGATACCAATCAAACAACCTAAAAATATACGGCGCATAGGTCACGATCAGCAATGATGGGAACAGCACCATAATTGGCAATAGCCAGCGCTCATAACGGTAATAGAACTTGTTATATTTCACTTTGGCTTCTGCATCGGCAGCCCGAACCTCATCATCTCCTACAGACATTCGCGTCAGCAAATGATTCAGGGCAACTGGCGGTGTGACATAACCCAATTCAAAGGCAACCAGTACAATCATCCAGAAATGAATTGGATGGATACCATTTTCATAGGCCACTGGCGCAATGGTTGCAGCAACCAGAATCACCGCACCAAATGGGTCTGTGGTCATACCAATAATGGCAAGTAACAAGGCGATAAATGCCAGTGAAATATAGATATTACCCAAATGCGTCGGCAATAATTCAACCACTTCACTACGTTCAATCAAGCCGCCTACACTTGCCGACAAAGCCATCAAGATAATGAGTGCACCAATATGACCAACCGTTTCTGCCGAAGCAAACCACAGTGAATGACCAAAACCTCGCGATTTCTCTCCCACATGCGGCGTATGTTCGCGCATAAAGGTCGATTGCTTTTCATGTTCCAAAGCCAAAGCAGCATGGCGATCTGGTGGAGTCGCAAAACGATCGCCCCACCATTTATCAAACATAATATAAGCAATCAAAATAATTGGCAGAATCACAGGTGCTGTGAATTCATCCATTTTGGTGTCTAGACCATATTTATATAAAGCAATCACAATAATGGTAATCACGATATAAGGAATCACCGGAACAATGGCTTTTAGCATGCCTGGAACCGCAATTTTCGGTGAATTGACACGGAAACGCGTTTCAGCCAGATATAACGATACCCCAAGGAAAATAAACGCGGTCAGCCAGAAAACATAGAGACCATGATTAAACAGTTCGTCAGAAGTCACATGACGACTATCTAGCATCGAGATCAAGATTACCAATAGACATGGACGAATCACCACACCTAGTGAGCCTGACATCGCAGATACCGCCAAGGCATATTGACGACGAGAACCCGAGTTCCACACTTCCTTATAAATAATCGCACCTGCGGCAACAACGAAAATCCCTGAAGCACCGGTATATGCAGTTGGAATCGCAGCAGCAAGCAAAATTAGCCAGGTCAGCGTTTCAGGTGCAAGGTTCCAAGGACGTAAAATCCCGAGGAATAAATCCATAACACGGGTTTGGGTCAGCAACATACCTGCCCAGATAAACAGTGCGAGGTTTAAGAAGATGCCTGAGAATTCAACCAGAATTCCGAGGTAAATCCCTTGCCCCATTGGATAATCCATGACAAAGGTAAAGACAATCCCGGTCAGTAATGCCATGTAGGCATATAAAGGCACACTCAGTAAAGCTAAGCCGAAATTACCTCTGCCTTCCTGTTTAGCTGCGGGTGGCTTAATAAGCTGGAGTAAACTGATCAAGGTCAGGGTAATAAACAGGAAAATCCACAGCCAGTAAACCACCAGCGTTTCATAAGTAGAGGTCACACCTGAATTGATGATTGAATGATATTGACTGAGCACAGATGACGCCAGCAAACCATTACCGAGCATCATAAACAGTGCATAGACTCGATAATCCAGTTTGGTGGTTGGAGCACGCAAACCAATATGATGAAATTTCACTGATGCAGTAATCGCAGCAACGACAACCATCAATAATAAAATGATGACTCGATTTTCAGTCCCAAACTTAAAAACACCAAAGAACGATGTTTCAAGCGTACGATAGGCTCTGATTGTTGAATGCTCATCCATATATTGCATGGCTTTGTCATAGAACTGATACTTTTCTTCACACTGTTGTCGCCCCGCCAATACTGAAGCACGTACGTCTGCTTCCGATGTGGTACCAAAAATATCGGCAAATTCATCATTGGCATTGGATTTCATTTGCTTCTGTACTTGCGCATCTACATCTGGATGACGGTCACATGTGGGCGTTGTTGGCTCTGCACGTAAAAAGGAATATTGCATGCCAATTTCTTCATTGCCATACAAACGCTCTCCCACACGTAACAACTGACCATGAATCATCTCACCGGTACCGATGATGAGCGTTAGCAAAAGTAGTAATAGAATGACAAAAGTCGAAATCCACTCCGTCCATATATAACGTAACAGACCTAATCCTGATCTGTTATTTTCATCATTTTGCATGTGCATTCCTATTTTTTATCTTGGTCATTGCAACGGGTTCAGCAATACCAACTTTCCTTTTTTGAATAGAAAATACCCTTTCTCTATTCAATCTCTTTATTGTTATGAATAAATTTGCATCAATTATGTATGAATAAAAATGACAATATGCATTTTCTTTTATGTTTTAAATGTCAATCTCATCACTATTCAAAGAAATAATCCCATAAAATATAAAACATTGCGATAATGACTCCGCCAATTACCCCCAATAAATGTGACTCAACCAATACCGGACTGCCAATCAGTTCAGCCGTTCCTACACTGCCGATGGTATTTTCCCAAATCAATTTGGCCAGAATAAGAAACAGGACAAACGCTGCGAAATTTCGCTCTTTTTTATACAGCAAATGTACGCAGGCAACCGTGACATAAGCGCCATGCAAGACCCCAGACAACCCTGCATAGGCTTCAATATCAGGAAAGAAATAGTAGAAACACAGACTAATAAATAATGGAAGTAACAGCAGCAAAGCAACAAAATGCCAAACTTTTACCCGGGGAAAAATGAAAGGTAAACAGGCAAAAGCCAACATGTTCAGCGCATAATGGATCCATCCCACATGTACCCAATGCCCGGTCCATATCCGCCAAAATTCTTTAAAAAAGCCTGCTTGCCAATAAATAAATGAATCTGCAAAAACTTGAAGGCATGCCGAAAATGACACCACTATTGCAATAAAAACAATTTTCCGCGTGAGAAATTGGTCTTTCATTGACATGCCCTCTGTTTAAAAATGACTTATCAAAGATTAAAATCATCCATTCAGGCCAATTAAAATCCTCTTTTAACTCAACTTAGGATTGAGCGGTGACCTCTTCGCTAAATAAATCATCTAATTCTGCAGTGTTGTCTTCATCATCCCAAAAGCGCTGCATCCCCTCATCGCTGGTACGAATACCGGTATGTTCTGTCCAATAACGGTCTGAAATACTCTGTACCATATTTTTCGACATGCTATCGACCAGCTTAAACTGCGGATTCACAGGTTTTTCTTCTGTACGTGACGCGGCAAAGGTTTTGAGTGCCTCACGAATTTTGGCATCATCACCACTGGCTTGCGCAGCAACGGCATATAAGGCATGTGACAGACGCACCCCTTTTTGCTCACCCAATTGCACGGATTCTTTTAAGGTTTGATAAGGATCAGGTTTACCATCACCTGCACCCGGCAATAGTGTCCAAATCACAGCACGGGCTGCATTGGGTGCACCCCAGAATTTGGCATTGTCCAAACATGTCATGCCACGTTCGACCACTGCCGCAATATCTTTTGGCACATTGATTGCACCGCCAGAATTAATGTCATTGGTCATGGCTTGCAAACCACTAATCATCCCCATCAAATAAACGGTTTGATCCAGATCACTCTTCATTTTCGGGCAGCCTTCGCCCAGTTTCTTGTTATATTTTGCTGCCCAACGATTTTCAAGCAGCTGGTAACCTGCATATTGACGCTGTGCTGCAATCGCCGCCCAGCGTTTTTGTTCTATACGGGCATCTTGCGCTTCTGAAACTTGACCCGCTTTCGAGGCACGTAAATAACGCAATTCCGATTCAAGCGCCTGATTTTCAGCACAAATTCCAGATGAAGCATATAACAGAACAGCAATACGGGTTGGATCTGCCCCCATATCCTTGGTTGACATAATGGCTGGAGTTAACGCATTCCCCGAATTACACGCCATATCAGCATCATCCATCGCTAAAATAGGCGGTACAATGTGTTTCTCACTAAAACCCAGTGCGACATTTGCCCCTGTTTTAACCACTTGAGAACAACCTGATAATAAAGAACTTGCAATTGCAACAACTGCCATACCTTGGCATATTTTTTGGACTCTCGACATTTTCCTGTCCTCTATAATTGTGTTTATGTCCATAGCAACTAAACATATCAGATGCGAAATCTGAATAAAAGAGTATTTACTCTAATCGGATCAGCTACTTTGCCATGAAATAAAGTTTGGAAAATTGACTGGATTGAATGAAGTTATAATTTTTGGGCAAAAAAAAGTAGCATTGCGACGGTTCGGCACATGCTACTTATCAAGGGGTCGAAGCCTAAGGGCTTTCATGTTGTGCAAATCGATCCTTCAGCACAGTTCCTAGTCGTCCAATAACAATTGCCAAAACAATCGCTACCACCAGAAACATCCAAGTTGGAATCACCATCATGATATCCTCATTTGCTGTTGGTAAATTTAATGTACATTTAGCGTAAATAATTAACAGGAAAAATTGTCTGACAATTGGAATATTTCGCAACTTTATATTAAAGCTGTCTTACAAAGATGAGTTCTAAATATCTATATTATTGATTATTAAAATTTTAATAAGAAATTAAAATATACAACTGTCTAACAATTAGATCAATTTCGCCAATTTCTTCAATGCCTTCCACTGCTGTAGTGGCAGTTGATCAATCCAAATCAGTAACGGTTTTTCCTGAAAATGCTGGAAATAAACCACAATATAAAGCTGATGATCAATAATATGACTAATCGAAACGCGTTTAATCTGTTCAGATTTGACACTTGAAAGTGACCACTCTCGCGCTTCTAAATGTTCAAAGTAAATGGGTTGCGGTACTTTTAAACCATAGGCATAAGCCATCACACCCAGCAGAACACACAACAGCCATAGCCATGGCGCTAAGAGTTGCTGTAAAAGTACAATCACCAGTGTAAAAATGATCAACTGAAACACAAAGGCCAAGCGGCTGCGTTTCAGTTGAAAAGATCGATTAACCATGTACGTAGTGTTTCAGCTTAACAATCAGATCTTTCATTTCAGGACGTGGCGGTTCAGACACTTCCATAAACCAATCCAGCAAATCTGGATCTTCTTGCGCCACCAATTCCGCAAAAGTTTCTTTCTCAGCGGCATCGGCCTGTAAATAATGATTCTTTACATAGGGATCAAAGTACACATCAATTTCTTTTAAACCACGACGGGCACGGTAAATTACTTTGCGTTCTTCCAAGCTCATTTCTTCACTCATAGTCTTCCCCAATAGTGTACAAATTTTTGCTAGTTTACCCTATCAGTACTGCATGTTTCGAGCCATTTCCTGCAATTGACCAAATTCATCATTTCCTCGAAATATTTGAGCATTCAGCACATTGTCGCTTGCTGATGGATCTTTTACTTTCTATACCATAATGACTCTGAAAATGGACACAATAAAAATGCAATCAGCTGCGATCCGCCCCATAGCCAATATGTTAGCGCGCAATTTATTTACAGCAGAGCATGAAGCCTTTCGTGAAACCGTGCGCAAGTTTTATGAAAAAGAAGTGGTTCCCAATATTGAAAGATATGAACAGCAACAGCATGTCGACCGTGATTTATGGAATAAAGCCGGTGCAATGGGACTGCTCTGCGCCACCATGCCTGAACAATATGGCGGTTCAGGGGTAGATCGCCTTTACAGCATGATTCTGATTGAGGAACAGGCCTACGCCATGGATTCATCCACAGGCTTTTCTCTTCACTCGGATATTGTTGCCAACTACCTCAATAATTTCGGTAATGAAAACCAGAAATTAACATGGTTACCGAAAATGGCTACCGGGGAAGTCGTTACAGCCATTGCCATGACCGAACCTGGAACAGGATCTGACCTGCAAGCTGTACGTACCACGGCAGTTTTGGATGGTGACGATTACGTGATTAATGGTTCAAAAATCTTTATCACCAATGGCTACTTATGCGATATGGTCATTGTGGTCTGCAAAACTGGTAGTGGCGATAAAGGCTCAGCCAATTTATCCTTACTCATTGTTGAAGCAGATCGGGCAGGTTTTAGCAAAGGAAAACCTCTCAACAAGATTGGAATGAAAGGACAAGATACCTGTGAATTGTTCTTCGATAACGTGCGGGTACCTAAAGAAAATTTGCTTGGTATGCAAGGCATGGGTTTTATGATGCTGATGAAAGAGCTGGCTTGGGAACGCATGCTGGTTGCCATTATCTGCCAAGCCGGTGCAGAAGCTGCATTCGCCCATACTGTACAATATACCAAACAGCGCCAAGCCTTTGGCAAACCGATCAGCGCTTTTCAAAATACCCGTTTCAAACTGGCTGAATTGCGTACCGAAATAGATTTTTGTCGTGCTTATCTAGACCGCTGCATGCAATTACAGCTTGAAGAAAAACTTGGAATTGATGCAGCAGCTGCCGCGAAGTACAAAATTTCAGAGATGTTCTCTAAAGTGGTCGATGAATGCCTGCAACTGCATGGTGGTTATGGCTACATGATGGAATACCCAATTGCACGTGCCTATATCGATAACCGTGCCAATCGGATCTATGCAGGCACCAATGAAATTATGAAAGAGCTAATTTCACGTTCACTTTAACCCCTAATCCAAGCAATAAAAAAAGGAGTCTTAGACTCCTTTTTTTGCTATTTGACTTAAGACACTAACTTAGGCTTATGCGAATCTACGCTTGTGTGCTTTTGAAATTTAAGTACGTTATCATCAAATTTGGCATGTTTTAATATTTTACGATCAGCCAGATAATTATTGGTCACGTTCCAAGGCGTGTGTTTACCCTGTTTCGGCATGACATCCGCTGCACGTGCGATATAACCTGAAGATAAACTCCCCATTACGGTATCTTCCATCAATTCAGTCTGATCACCTTGGGCAATCACTTGGTCATAGCCATTCTTGTCCATATAATTAATCAGACGACAAATATAATCAGCTGCAATATCCACTTTAAGCGTCCAGGATGCGTTGATATAACCAATAATCATCGCCATATTCGGTACATCACTGACCATAATCCCCTGATACAACATATGTTTAGAGGTATCTATAGGTTTCCCGTCAATGCTGGCTTTGATACCGCCTAGAATTTGAATCTGCAAACCTGTCGCAGAGACAATAATATCGGCATCCAAATGTTGACCGGATTTCAGCTGAATACCAGTTTCAGTAAACTTCTCAATTTGATCCGTTTCCACACTCGCCTTGCCTGAGCGTAAAATCTTGAATAAATCACCATCAGGTACCACACAAAGACGTTGATCCCAGGGGTTATAGCTTGGCGTAAAGTGTTTCATATCCACTTTACCCTTAAGCTGCATCTCAATTGATTTGAGTAACAACTTACGCAGTAATTTTGGCTGCTTTTGCGCAAGTGCATAAATACCACGTTGCATGCCAATATTACGTGCACGCGTCAGTTTATAAGCAAGATCTTCCGGCAAAACCTTACGCATTTTGTCATACACAAAATCAATTGAAGGAACCGAAGCAATATAGGTCGGTGAGCGTTGTAGCATGGTGACATGCGCTGCGCCACCTTTTGCCATTGCAGGTACTAGGGTGATGGCGGTTGCGCCACTGCCAATAATCACCACTTTCTTACCAGTATAGTCGAAATTTTCTGGCCAATGTTGTGGGTGAATAAACTGACCTTTAAATGTTGCTTGATTTGGGAAATCTGGCTGGAAGCCTTGGTCATAGTTGTAATAGCCGGTGCAACCCAATACAAAATTAGCAATCCAGGTGTGTCGTTTTTGATTTTCATCTTCAATTTGTACCACCCACTTACGGATTGAAGAATCATAATTAGCGGATAGCACACGATGCTTAAAATGAATTTTGCTTTTTAATTGGTATTCATCAACAACTTCAGATAAATAGCCTTTAATGGATGCCCCATCTGCAAGGACATTGGCTTTCTGCCAAGGTTTAAAATTAAAGCCAAAGGTCGACATGTCTGAGTCTGAACGAATCCCGGGGTATTTAAATAAATCCCAAGTTCCACCAAAACTTTCACGACGTTCAATAATATCAAATTGACGTTGCGGACAGTTCTTTGAAAGATGTGCAGCAAGACCAATACCTGAAATACCTGCGCCCACAATCAAAATATCAATGTGCTTTTCCATGTTCTTTTTATAACCTTGTTGAACTTTATTTTATTAAACCATAAATTTGACAATACACAATGTCAAGTTTAAATAAATCTGATAAAAAATATATCAGTTCAGGACAAAATCTAAAATTGTCTGACAATACAAAACAATCAGACATAAAAAAGACCGGTGAAACACCGGCCTTTTTCGAACAACTGAAGTTCTTTTTGCGAAATTATTTAACTTCGCGATCTACTAGCTCAACGTAAGCCATCGGTGCAGCATCACCTGCACGGAAGCCCGCTTTAAGAACACGTAGATAGCCGCCGTTACGTTCTTTGTAACGAGGGCCAAGAACTGTAAATAATTTACCTACAGTTGCAGCTGAACGAGTACGAGCAAACGCTAAACGACGGTTTGCTACAGAATCGACTTTAGCTAAAGTGATTAAAGGCTCAGCAACACGACGTAATTCTTTTGCTTTAGGAACAGTAGTTTTAATTAACTCGTGTTCGAACAAAGAATTAGCCATGTTTTGGAACATCGCTTTACGATGACTGCTTGTACGGCCTAATTTCACACCACTATTACGATGACGCATGGTGATAGTCCTACTTAATTAACGGCTACGATAAGCAAAGCGATCGTCCATGCGGAGGCTAGCCGGTGGCCAGTTCTCTAAACGCATGCCCAATTGCAAGCCTTTCGATGCCAGAACATCTTTGATTTCAGTTAACGATTTTTTACCTAAGTTAGGAGTTTTCAACAACTCAACTTCAGTACGTTGAACCAAATCACCGATGTAGTAAATATTTTCTGCTTTCAAACAGTTAGCAGAACGAACAGTAAGCTCTAGATCATCTACTGGACGAAGCAAGATTGGATCCACTTCTTCGCGAGGCTCTTGAGCAACAGGAGCTTGATCTTTCTGAAGATCAACAAAAATTGCAATTTGTTGTTGCAAGATTGTTGCCGCTTTGCGGATTGCTTCTTCTGGATCAACTGTACCGTTGGTTTCAAGGTCAATGATCAATTTATCAAGGTCAGTACGTTGTTCTACACGAGCATTTTCAACTGTGTAAGACACGCGCTTGATTGGGCTATAAGAAGCATCTAACTGTAAACGACCCACTGGGCGAGTTTCGCCTTCTGGGAAACGTGAGTCAGAAGTCTCATAACCGCGACCTTGAGAAACTTTCAGGCGCATTTTTAATGAGCCTGAAGCACTTAATGTGCCGATCAAATGCTCAGGGTTTACCACTTCAACATTATGAGGCAAACGAAGATCAGCGGCAGTTACATCGCCAGGACCTTGTTTTTCTAATGTCAAGTATGCTTCGTTTTGATCGAACAGCTTAATCGACAATCCTTTTAGGTTCAGCAAGAGCTCGACGATGTCCTGCTGCAAGCCTTCCAAGGTACTGTACTCGTGCTCAACCCCTTCTATTTCAACTTCAACCACAGCAGCGCCAGGTAAAGAAGAAAGAAGGATACGACGTAAAGCATTACCAAGAGTATGACCAAAGCCACGCTCTAATGGTTCTAGAATCACTTTTGCCGAGGTCCCGCTAGCCGCTTCGACCTTGATCGCTTGCGGAGTTAGAAACTCATTTGCAGTACGCGTCATTATTGCTACCTCAAGGGATTATTTAGAATACAATTCTACAATCAAGCTTTCGTTGATTTCAGCAGGTAAATCAGAACGATCCGGTGCAGCTTTAAACGTACCTTCCAATTTAGAATGGTCAACTTCCATCCAAGAAGGAATACCACGTTGAGTAGCTAACTCGATTGCGCCTTTAATACGCAATTGTTGTTTAGCACCTTCGTGAACTGCAACCACGTCACCCGCTTTAACTTGGATTGAAGCGATGTTAACGCGACGACCATTTAAAGTGATTGAACGGTGAGATACAAGCTGACGAGCTTCTGCACGTGTAGAACCAAAACCCATGCGATAAACAACGTTATCAAGACGGCTTTCTAGCAATTTCAACAAGTTTTCACCTGTTGCGCCTTTAACACGAGCAGCTTCTTTATAGTAATTACTAAATTGACGTTCTAAAACACCATACGTACGACGTACTTTTTGTTTTTCACGTAATTGTAGTGAGTACTCAGATTGTTTTGCGCGGCTTTGACCATGTTGGCCAGGAGCTTTCGCATGTTTTTTTGTCTTAACGTCAAACGGTTTAACGCCTGATTTAAGTTGCAGGTCTGTCCCTTCGCGGCGAGAGAGTTTGCATTTTGGACCAATATAACGAGCCATGAATGTTTCTCCTTACACGCGACGTTTTTTAGGTGGACGACAACCGTTGTGCGGGATTGGCGTCACATCGGTAATGCTGTTAATTTTATAACCCACTGCACCTAAAGCACGAACCGCAGATTCACGACCAGGACCAGGACCTTTTACAAGGACGTCCAAGTTTTTCAAACCGTAGTCTAAAGCAGCTTTACCAGCAACTTCAGCAGCTACCTGAGCAGCGAACGGAGTTGATTTACGTGATCCACGGAAGCCTTGTCCACCTGAAGTGGCCCAAGCCAGTGCATTACCTTGACGATCGGTAATAGTCACAATGGTGTTATTAAAAGAAGCGTGAATGTGTGCAACACCTTCAGAGACGGTACGGGTGACCTTCTTGCGTGTGCGAGTATCTTTAGCCATCTTTTAGCTTCCAGAAATCTTATTTCTTAATAGGTTTGCGCGGACCTTTACGGGTACGTGCGTTAGTTTTGGTGCGTTGTCCACGGACAGGCAAGCTGCGACGATGACGAAGACCACGGTAGCAGCCTAAATCCATTAAACGTTTAATGTTCATGGAAATTTCGCGACGTAAATCACCTTCGGTCGGAACCTTGGTAATTTCTGCACGAATCGCATCAAGCTGAGCATCATCCAATTCACGGATCTTAGTAGTAGTTGGAATACCTACAGCAGCTAAGATGCTCTTAGCAGTGTGGCGACCGATACCAAAGATATACGTGAGGGAGATAACAGCATGCTTGTTATCCGGAATGTTTACACCGGCAATACGAGCCATTCACTTTCTCCAAAAAGGCAGTAGAGATAATCAACCGCCCGACAAAAACCTTGAGGGGCGGATATTAACCCAATTCACCTACTGAAATCAACAGGTCTTGATTAGATTAACCTTGACGCTGTTTATGACGAGGTTCAGCGCTACAAATCACGCGGATAACCCCATTACGACGGATAACTTTACAGCTACCACAAATTTTTTTTACAGAAGCTTGTACTTTCATGATGAAACCTCAAGTGCGCTTATCCCTTAGGATGAGCAGTCGTTTTTCTCATTAACGTTTGATTATCGTATTGATGCGAGGTGAGATGTGCTTGTAGCTGAGCCATAAAGTCCATCACGACTACCACAACGATCAGCAAAGAGGTACCACCCAAAGAGAATGGAATACCAAATGAGCTCTGTAATACCATTGGCATTAAACAAATCACTGTGATATAAATCGCGCCAATAAAGGTCAAACGATTGAGAATATGATCTAAGTAACGAGCAGTTTGCTCACCTGGACGAATACCAGGCACATAAGCTCCGCTGCGTTTCAAGTTTTCCGACACTTCTTTAGGGCTAAATACTAGCGCAGTATAGAAGTAACAGAAAAAGATAATTAACGCACCAAAGAGCACCAAATACAACGGCTGTCCAGGCGACAACACGAGTGCCAAATCTTGCAGGCCACGTTTGATAATTCCTGCACTAGGATCAGCACTACCCACCCATTGCCCTAAGCTCGCAGGGAACAAAAGCAATGAACTTGCAAAAATTGCTGGGATCACACCCGCCATATTAATTTTTAATGGCAAATGTGTCTGTTGTGCAGTAAATACACGACGACCTTGTTGTTTTTGGGCGTAATTGACTGGTATGCGACGTTGTGCTTTTTCAATAAACACAATCGCTGCTAACACACCTATAGATAACAAGCCAAAGATTGCCAAGCCGATAAGACTGGTTTGACCATTATCTACCGATGATAAAGATTGCATAATTAAATTCGGCAATCCAGCAACAATACCCGCAAAGATGATCATGGAGATCCCATTCCCGACTCCGCGTTCAGTAATTTGCTCACCCAACCACATCAAGAACATGGTACCGGCAACCAGCGAAGTCACAGCTGGAATGTAAAAAGCCAGACCTCCAGTCAAAGTAATCCCTTGACTAATAAGTCCTGCACACATCCCTACAGACTGCACAAGTGCAAGTAACAATGTACCTTGTCGCGTATATTGATTGATCTTACGCTTACCTTGCTCGCCTTCTTTCTTTAAAGCTTCCAGCGAAGGAACAACCGTAGACATTAACTGCACAATAATTGAGGCAGAAATGTAAGGCATGATCCCAAGAGCAAGAATTGACATGCGCTCTAATGCACCACCTGAAAACATGTTAAACAAACCAAGGATAGTACCCTGGTTTGCATTAAAAAGATTTTCAAGTGCGGCATTATTAATGCCTGGTACTGGAATATGTGCTCCTAGTCGAAAGACCATTAATGCACCAATAAGGAACATCATTCGGCGAATAATTTCACGATATTTCACATGAAACGGCTGCCCTTTCATCATGTTAACATGACCCGAAGAACTAGGAGACATAGACACTAGCGATTACTCCTCGACTTTGCCGCCAGCAGCTTCAACAGCAGCTTTAGCGCCTTTAGTCAATGCAACACCTTGAATAGTGAATGCACGAGTAATATCACCAGAAAGTACGATACGAGCACGAGTCATATCTCTACGAACAACATTCGCTGCTTTTAAAGTTTCAAGTGAAACAATATCACCTTCAACTTTAGCAAGCTCTGATAAACGTACTTCAGCAGTTTTTAGAGCGAGTTGGCTAGTAAAACCGAATTTAGGCAAACGACGATATAATGCAGTTTGACCACCTTCAAATCCTGGACGTGTACCACCGCTCTTACGTGAGTTTTGACCTTTGACACCACGGCCACCGGTCTTACCAACGCCAGAACCGATACCACGGCCTAGACGAAGGTTGTCACGTTTAGCACCTTCTGCAGGTGCAATAGTATTTAAACGCAGAGTCATGGCTTATTCCTCTACACTAACCATATAGTAGACTTGGTTGATCATACCGCGGTTAGAAGGAGTATCAACAACTTCTACAGTATGACCAATACGACGCAGACCTAAACCTTGAAGGCTAAGCTTGTGATTTTTCAAGCGATGCGATGAAGATTTAGTCTGGGTAACTTTAATCGTTTTCATGATTGATTACCCTTGAATTTGTGCTACTGAAAGACCACGTTTCGCAGCGACTTTCTCAGGAGAAGTCATGTCACGCAAACCTTTGAAAGTTGCGTTAACTACGTTAGCAGCATTTGTAGAACCATAGCATTTTGTCAATACGTTATGTACGCCAACAGCTTCCAGAACTGCACGCATAGCACCACCAGCAATTACACCAGTACCTTCAGAAGCAGGTTGCATGTAAACGCGGCTTGCACCGTGACGAGCATTAATAGGGTGTTGTACAGTACCGTTAACAAGATCAACAGTAATCATGTTACGACGTGCAGCTTCAAGTGCTTTAGAAATAGCAGCTGGAACTTCACGTGCTTTACCACGACCAAAACCTACGCGACCATTACCATCACCCACAACAGTTAATGCTGTGAAAGAGAAGATACGACCACCCTTAACAACTTTGGCTACACGATCAACGGCAACCAGCTTTTCAACAAGACCTTCGTTTTGTTCAACTTTAGCCATGATTAGAACTCCAAGCCGTTTTCACGAGCAGCATCAGCCAAGGCTTTGATACGACCATGATATTTAAAACCAGAACGGTCAAATGCAACTTTAGTTACACCAGCTGCTTTAGCACGTTCTGCGATTAAAGCACCTACTTTTTGAGCTGCTTCAACATTACCAGTTGTGCCAGCACGTAAAGTAGCATCTAAAGTTGAAGCTTGCGCTAAAACTTTGCCACCATCTGCTGAAATAACTTGAGCATAGATGTGACGCGGAGTGCGGTTTACACACAAGCGAGTCGCACCCAATGCACGGATGTGCAAGCGTGTGCTTTTCGCACGACGCAAACGGGATTGTTTCTTTTCGTTCATAAGAACCTCGCGCCTTATTTCTTCTTAGCTTCTTTACGAAGAACAACTTCATCCGAATAACGAACACCTTTACCTTTATAAGGCTCTGGTTCACGATATGAACGGATATCTGCAGCTACTTGACCCAACATATGTTTGCTTGCTGATTTCAAAATGATTTCAGTAGCAGTTGGAGTTTCAGCAGTTACACCTTCAGGAAGTTTATAATCGATAGGGTGTGAATAACCTAGGTTAAGATGAACAACATCACCTTTAACCGCAGCTTTATAACCAACACCGATTAGTTGTAACTTACGTTCGAAGCCTTCACTAACACCTTTAACAAGGTTGTTAAGAACAGCGCGAGCAGTACCAGCTTGCATCCAAGAATCTTTAGATTCTTTAACTGGAGCAATATGAAGCTGACCTTCTTCCTGTTTTAGCTCGACCAGCGCATGCAGGTTGAAAGACAATGTACCTTTACTGCCTTTCACTTCGACCTGCCGGCCGTTCTGAGTAACTGTAACACCGTTAGGCACAGTTACTGGGGCTTTAGCCACACGAGACATGAGGATTCACCTATTAAGAAACAAAAGCAATAACTTCACCACCGATACCAGCAGAACGTGCTGCGCGATCAGTCATGATGCCTTTGCTTGTAGAAACAATTGCAATACCTAAACCTTGCTTAACGCTAGGAAGTGCATCTTTACCGCGATACTGACGTAGACCTGGACGGCTTACGCGTTTCACAGTTTCGATAACTGGTTTGCCTTCAAAATATTTTAACGTAATTGTTAAAGTTGCTTTGCCTTCAGCATCAGCAACTTCTACGTTAGAAATGTAACCCTCTTGTTGAAGAACGTTAGCAATAGCAACCTTCAACTTAGAGTTAGGCATAGAAACAGTTTGTTTCTTAGCCATTTGTGCGTTACGAACACGGGTTAGCATGTCGGCAACGGTATCTTGCATACTCATTATAGTCGCTCCTTACCAGCTTGCCTTAACCATGCCCGGTACATCACCTTGCATGACAGTTTCACGTAATTTGTTACGGCTTAAGCCGAACTTACGGAAGTAACCATGAGGACGACCAGTTAAACCACAACGGTTACGAAGACGTACTGGAGACGCATTACGTGGTAATGCCTGAAATTTCATCATCGCTTCGAAACGTTCTTCTTCCGTTGCATTTACATTTGCAATCGTAGCTTTTAATTCAGCACGTTTTGCAGCAAATTTAGCAACAGTTTTTTCGCGTTTCAATTCGCGATTAATCATACCTTTCTTAGCCATATCGACCTCTTATTTAAACGGGAAGCCGAATGCACGCAATAGCGCACGGCCTTCGTCATCGGTGCGAGCAGTCGTAGTAACGGTAATATCCATACCACGAATACGATCAATCTTATCAAAATCGATTTCAGGGAACATGATCTGTTCCTTCAAACCCATTGAGTAGTTCCCACGACCGTCAAATGATTTCGCAGAAAAACCACGGAAGTCACGGATACGAGGGATCGCAATAGAGATCAAACGGTCTAAGAATTCGTACATACGTTCGCCGCGTAAAGTTACTTTACAACCAATCGGCCAACCATCACGGATTTTAAAACCAGCGATAGATTTGCGAGCTAAAGTAAGTACTGGTTTTTGACCAGCAATTGCTTGCATATCAGAAAGAGCGCCGTCTAACAATTTCTTGTCAGCTGATGCAGCACCAACACCCATGTTGATGGTGATTTTTGTAATGCGAGGAATTTCCATCACATTCTTAACGCCCAATGTTTCTAACAATTGAGCTTTAAGTTCTTCGTTGTAACGTGTTTTAAGTCTGGCCATGGCCTATATCAACCTATTACTTCGCTACCGCCACTGATTCACCATTTGATTTGAATACGCGAGTTTTCACGCCATCAATCACTTGGTAACCAACACGGTCAGCCTTTTGGGTTGTAGCATTAAAAACTGCCACGTTTGAGATATGAAGCGTAGCTTCCTGAGTTACGATGCTGCCTTCAGCGCCAGTAGCTCGGTTCGGCTTTTGATGCTTCTTAACCAAGTTAAGGCCTTCAACCTTAACACGGTCATTTGAAACAGACAGAACAGTTCCCTGTTTGCCTTTTTCTTTACCTGCGATCACAATAATTTGATCGCCTTTTTTAATCTTAGCCATGAGTGCCTCTTATAGAACTTCAGGAGCCAATGAAATGATTTTCATGAACTGTTCAGTACGAAGTTCACGAGTCACTGGTCCGAAAATACGAGTTGCAATCGGCGCTTTGTTGTTGTTCAAAATCACAGCAGCATTGTCATCAAAACGGATGATAGAACCATCCGGACGACGTACACCGAATTTCGTACGTACAACTACAGCATTCATCACGTCGCCTTTTTTAACACGACCGCGAGGAATAGCTTCTTTTACAGTAACTTTAATAATATCGCCAACAGAAGCATAACGACGGTGTGAACCACCAAGTACTTTAATACATTGTACGCGGCGAGCACCACTGTTGTCTGCTACGTCGAGCATACTTTCGGTTTGAATCATTGCCCTACTCCAAAACCGAGCATCACCGGTTACAATTTCGAAAGGCTCAAAGAGTACTCGAAATTAACCGATGATGCAACAAGAACGTCTAATTACTCAGCAGCAGCTTCAATAACTTCCACTAAAGCCCAAGCTTTAGTTTTAGAAATTGGGCGGCTTTCTTTAATGGTTACCAAGTCGCCAGTTTTAGCAACATTGTTCTCATCATGAGCGTGTAATTTAGTTGAACGGCGGATTGATTTGCCATACAACGGGTGTTGAACGCGGCGTTCAATAAGCACAACAATAGACTTGTCCATTTTGTCGCTTACGACCTTGCCGGTTAACGTGCGAACTGTTTGTTCACTCATTGTCCGTTCCCCTGTTTTTCGGTAAGGAGTGTCTTAATACGAGCAATAGTCTTACGAGTAAGCGCAACTTCATGCGATTTACCCAATTGACCAGTTGCCTTAGCCATACGAAGACGGAATTGGTTAAGCTGTTGCTCATCAAGCAAAGCTGTCAACTCTTCTACCGATTTTTCACGTAGATCATTAGTTTTCATTACATCACCGTCTTAGTAACGATAGTGGTTTTAAACGGAAGCTTAGCAGCTGCAAGCGTAAACGCTTCACGTGCCAATTCTTCGCTAACACCATCCATTTCGTACAAGATCTTACCTGGTTTGATTTGGCAAACCCAGTATTCCACAGAACCTTTACCTTTACCCATACGAACTTCTAATGGTTTTTCAGTAATTGGTTTGTCTGGGAAAACACGGATAAAGATCTTACCACCACGTTTTACACGACGGCTAATTGTACGACGCGCAGCTTCAATTTGACGAGCAGTCATTTGACCACGCTCGAGAGATTTAAGTGCGATAGTACCGAAAGATACAGTGCTACCACGATGCGCTAGACCAGTGTTACGGCCTTTTTGTACCTTACGGAACTTAGTACGTTTAGGTTGCAACATGGATTATTCTCCTTTTTCAGCAGAACGATCATTGCGACGACCACGACGCTCTTGACCTTCACCACGACCGCGACCGCGTTTAGCTGGACGTTCTTCAGCAGGAGCAGGGTTCATGACTTGTTTCATGCCACCTAAGATCTCGCCACGGAATACCCAAACTTTAACACCAATCGTACCGTAAGTAGTTTCAGCACGTACAGATGAGTAGTCGATGTCAGCACGAAGTGTATGCAAAGGTACACGACCTTCACGATACCATTCAGTACGGGCAATCTCTGCACCACCTAAACGACCAGAAACTTCAACTTTGATACCTTTAGCACCAGCACGCATAGAGTTTTGAACCGCACGCTTCATAGCACGACGGAACATTACACGTTTTTCTAATTGAGAAGCGATTGCTTCAGCAACTAAACGAGCGTCTAAATCTGGGCGATCGATTTCGTTGATGCTTACTTGCGCAGGAACACCCATAATAGATGTTAATTCGCGTTGTAATTTCTCAATATCTTCGCCTTTTTTACCGATAACGATACCTGGACGAGCAGTGCTAATTGTAATTTTAGCAGCGCCTGTAGGACGTTCGATAAGAATTTTGCTAACCATCGCGTTTTTAAGTTTTTTGTTCAAAAACTCACGAACTTGAAGATCTTTAAGCAAATATTCAGCGTATTGTTTCGGACTCGCATACCAGTTAGCGTTATGACGTTTCACAACACCTAGGCGGATACCGATTGGATGAACCTTCTGACCCATATCAAACCCCTACCTTAACGGTGATGTGACAAGTACGCTTAGTGATACGATCTGCACGGCCTTTAGCACGTGGCAAAATACGTTTAAGGCTAGTGCCTTCATCAACGTAAATCGTAGCAACTTTAAGGTCGTCTACATCTAAACTGTTATTATGTTCAGCATTTGCAATTGCAGATTCCAACGCTTTTTTTACTAAAACTGCAGCTTTTTTGTTGCTGAAGTTTAAGATGTTTAAAGCGTGAGCAATAGACTTGCCACGAATCAAATCTGCAACCAAACGTGCTTTTTGTGCCGAGATAGCGGCACCGCGTAATTTAGCAGTAACTTCCATCATAGCACCTTAACGTTTAGATTTCTTGTCAACACCGTGACCACGATAGGTACGAGTTGGCGCGAATTCACCGAGTTTATGACCAACCATATGTTCAGATACAATTACCGGAACATGGTTACGACCATTATGAACAGAAATTGTTAAACCAACAAAATCTGGGAGTATCATCGAACGACGCGACCAAGTTTTGATCGGCTTACGGTTATTAGCCGCGATAGCCGCTTCAACCTTAGCGAACAAGTGCGCATCGACGAATGGGCCTTTTTTCAGAGAACGAGGCATTGTCAGATTCCTTTACTTGTTACTTAACGCGACGGTCGCGAATAATCATCTTAGTCGTACGCTTGTTGGTACGTGTTTTGTACCCTTTAGCTTTTTGACCCCATGGGCTTACAGGTTGAATACCTTTATTACGCCCTTCACCACCACCATGTGGATGGTCAACTGGGTTCATAGCCATACCACGTACGGTAGGACGAACGCCACGCCAGCGTGAAGCACCCGCTTTACCGAGTGAACGTAGGTTGCTTTCTTGGTTAGAAACTTCACCAAGTACAGCACGGCATTCAACGTGAATTTTACGCATTTCGCCAGAACGTAGACGAACAATTGCGTAAGAACCGTCACGACCCAACAACTGAACAGAAGTACCAGCTGAACGAGCTAATTGCGCGCCTTTACCGATTTTAAGTTCGATGTTGTGAAGAGTAGAACCGATAGGCATGTTACGAAGTGGTAAGCAGTTACCTGGACGAATTGGAGCATCGTTACCAGATTGTACTTTATCACCAGCACGCAAACCTTTAGGAGCGATGATATAACGACGTTCACCATCAGCATACAAAACTAAAGCAATGTGTGCAGTACGGTTAGGATCGTATTCGATACGCTCTACAGTAGCAGGGATACCGTCTTTGTTACGTTTGAAGTCAACTAAACGGTAGTGCTGTTTATGACCGCCACCAACGTGACGAGTCGTAATATGACCGTTATTGTTACGACCACCAGTACGTTTTTTAGCTTCAACCAACGGAGCATAAGGCGCGCCTTTGTGAAGATGGTCGTGAACGACTTTCTCTACAAAGCGACGTCCTGGTGACGTTGGCTTACATTTTTGAATAGGCATAATTCTCGTCCTTATTCCGCTGCGCTTTCAGCGGTATCGCCCAAGTCAGCCATTTCAACATCTTGGCCAGCTTTCAGGGTGACGTATGCTTTTTTAACATCAGAACGACGTCCTAATGTTTTACCAAAGCGTTTAGTCTTACCTTTAGTGATCGTTGTGTTAACTTTAACAACTTGAACACCAAAGAGTTGTTCCACTGCTTTTTTGATTTCAAGTTTGTTTGCGTTGATAGCAACTTTAAAAACTTGAACACCAGCAGCTTCACCTAGAACTTGTGCTTTTTCTGAGAATACAGGTCCTTGTAGGACTTGATAGATACGTTCGTTGTTCATCCGAGTTCTACCTCAATTTTCTTAGCAGCAGCTACAGACATAACAACTTTGTCGAACGCGATCAAGCTAACAGGATCAATTGCAGCAGCATCAACCACATCTACATGTGGAAGGTTACGTGCAGCAAGATATAGATTCTCATCTACAGCATCCGTAACGATTAATGCGCGAACAGCATTTAAGTCGTTAAGTTTAGCAAGCAATTCTTTAGTTTTAGGAGCAGCAACAGCAAACTCTTCAACCAATACCAAGCGATCTTGACGAACAAGTTCAGCTAAGATGCATTGCATAGCACCGCGGTACATTTTACGGTTAACTTTTTGAGACCAATCTTGTGGACGAGCGGCAAAAGTTTTACCACCACCAACCCAGATTGGGCTACGAATAGAACCAGCACGCGCACGGCCAGTACCTTTTTGACGGAAAGGTTTTTTACCACCGCCAGATACATCGCCACGTGATTTTTGAGCTTTAGAACCTTGACGACCACCAGCTAAATAAGCTGTAACAACTTGGTGTACAAGAGCTTCGTTAAACTCACGTCCGAAAGCAACTTCAGATAATTCAACAGCAGAGCCGGAAACAGTATTTAAATTCACAATATTTCCCCTCAGGCCTTGATCGTAGGGCGAACGATTACGTCGCCACCAGTAGCACCAGGAACCGCACCTTTAACAACAAGAACTGAACGTTCTGTGTCAATAGATACAATCTCAAGACCCTGCGTAGTTACGCGTTCAGCACCTAAATGGCCAGCCATTTTTTTGCCTTTGAATACGCGACCAGGAGTCTGGTTTTGACCAGTAGAACCTAAAACACGGTGAGATAGTGAGTTACCGTGAGTAGCGTCTTGCGTACGGAAGTTCCAACGTTTAACACCACCTTGGAAACCTTTACCTTTAGACTGACCAGTTACGTCAACAATTTGACCCACTGTGAACAATTCAACGGTAAGCGTACCACCAACTTCACGACCTTCAAGATCAGCTTCTGTAGCGCGGAATTCTTTAACTAAACGACCAGCAGCAACACCCGCTTTAGCGAAGTGACCTTTCTGAGGATTAGTTACGCGAGATTCGCGACGCTCACCAGTAGTGATTTGAATCGCTTGATAACCATCAGTTTCAAGCGTTTTGATTTGAGTGATGCGGTTAGGATCAACCTCAATCACTGTAACAGGTACAGAAACACCAGCATCTGTAAAGATACGTGTCATACCGCACTTGCGACCGACTAAACCAATAGCCATGTGCATAAACCTCTAAAAAAGCGGCTTAATTAACTTAGAGTGTTAATTAACCCGAAAGCCTTAACCCAATGCGATCTGAACATCAACACCAGCTGCAAGATCTAATTTCATCAATGCATCAACAGTTTTGTCTGTTGGTTGAACGATATCGATCAAACGCTTGTAAGTGCGGATTTCATACTGGTCACGCGCGTCTTTATTAACGTGCGGTGAAGTTAGAACGTTAAAACGTTCGATGCGTGTAGGCATCGGAATTGGACCACAAACTTGTGCGCCAGTACGTTTTGCTGTTTCTACGATCTCTTGAGCAGATTGATCAATCAGACGATGATCAAAAGACTTCAAACGGATACGGATTCTCTGGTTAGACATACCAGTAAACTCCAAGCCAAAAATATAAAGAATCACCTCTGACGCATCTCACCCTATTGGTAAGTGTCAAAGGCAGTGAAAATCACTAAGGTCATGATCGATGCCACGACTGTCACGATATTAACTACTTTATTCGTAGTTAACCCTTTTACTAAAAGGCCGCTCATTATAGCTATTGTTTAACACTTAAGCAAATCCCTTTTCAACTTTTTAGTATATTTCTCACATCTTAAATTTGTAACATTGTTTAAAAATAAATCAACTTGCGGTTTTTTGCAAAACGTACTCAATTGCTTGGTTTAATATTTGATTTCCTTGAATAAAATTGCTTTTTGGCGACTTTTTCAATTGTTGTTCAGATTGCACATATTCTCCTGAAAAATTTACCAGCTCTTCATCATTTTCCAAAAATAGCTTTAATGCCTCCGGGGTAATTTCTGGATGAAATTGGAATCCCAAGACATTTTTTCCGATTTGATACATTTGGTTTCGACAAACATCATTTTCCGCCAAATGAATCGCTCCTTTCGGAATTTCAAAGGTTTCGCTGTGCCATTGCATCACATTAAATTGATCAGGTAGTTCAAAACACTCTTCAGGTACATGATTAACTTTGCGCACCCCTGTCCAGCCGCGTTCTTGTTTTTCATTACGGCGGACGGCTGCACCCAATGCATTAGCGATGAGTTGCCCCCCCAAACACAAACCGATTGCAGGTTTACCCATCGACAAATAACGTCGTAACCAGCGTTTTTCTACCTTTAACCAGGGGAAATTTGCTTCATCGTTCACACTCATCGCCCCCCCCATAATAATGAGCAAATCGACATCTTCCACGTGAGGCAAAGCTTCAATATCCAAAGGACGATCTACAGGTAATGCAAAAAACTCCGTTGCACTAATTTTAGCATGGTGCTGTTTTAAAAATGGATAACAACTGCCGAACCCTTCACCAGCAATATGCTGAAAATAATGTACTTTTAAATGCGACTTCATGCGCCTCCACCTATTGTTGTGTTCTGATATAGGTTTAGCAAAAATGAAGCCAACTTTATGTGCAGATTAACGTTTCTATACATTTAGGCATTTATATAGCCTAATCTGCGAGTTTCTCTTAAGCTAAAGCTAATTTTGATACGACTTAGAGCAGAACCTTGAAAAAAAATCCACAAACAGAACTGATTCATGCACCACGAAAAGCCCCGCAATACATTTCTACGGTTCAACCTCCCCTGTTTCGTGCATCAACCATTATTTTTGAAAACACCAATGCACTGTTTAATCGCCATTGGACCGATGATTATGACTATAGTTATGGCACCCACGGTACACCGACAACTTTCACCTTAGGCGACAACATTGCTCAAATTGAAGGAGGTGAATATTGCCTGCTAGCACCAAGTGGTTTGTCTGCGATCAACCTGGTTAATTCATGCTTTTTGGCACACGGAGATGAAGTTTGGGTTGCAGACAACATTTATGGTCCAAACATGGAACATTTGCGCAATCTGGAAACGCGTTATGGCATTACCGTTAAGGTTTACAATGCAATAGATGTGGATAGTTTTCAACCTACAACTAAAGCCAAACTGATTTGGTTAGAAGCTGCAGGCTCAGTCACTTTAGAATTCCCCAACTTAGTGGGTCTCGTCAATAAAGCCAAACAAGCCAAGGTCTTGACTGCACTGGATAATACCTGGGGTGCAGGACTTGCCTTTAATGCCTTTGATTTTTCTAACCAGCATTTAAGTGTCGATCTCACCGTGCATGCGCTGACGAAATATCCAAGTGGTGGCGGCGATATCTTGATGGGTTCGGTGGTGACACGTGATCAGAATCTACATCATAAACTGTTCCGTATGCATGCCATTCAAGGTATCTCCATTTCAGGTGATGATGCTGCACAAGTTCAACGTAGCCTTGCTTCAATGCAACTGCGTTATCAACATCAGTCACAAAGCACTTTAAAACTGCTCGATTGGCTAAAACAACAAAAAGAATTTGTTCAGGTACTACATCCTGCCGATCAATCATCTGCTGGACATGACTATTGGAAAGAGATTTGTACTACAGGTCAAAGCGCCGGCTTGGTCAGTGTTATTTTTAAACCTGAATATAGATTGGAAGATATTCGTCAATTCTGTGATGCCTTACAACTGTTTAAGCTGGGTTTTAGCTGGGGTGGCCCGGTTAGCCTAGTCATGCTATACAACTTAAAAGATATGCGTGTTTTGGAAACTACACATTTACAACAAGGTTTATTGGTTCGCTTTTGTATAGGGCTAGAACATCCAAGCGATTTAATACAAGATATAGAAAACGCGTTAAAACAATTGAATACACCACAACTCGAATAACTTCAGACACAAAAACATAAAATAGGAACACATATGGGTACACCTATCGTTATTGCCAAGAAAACCTCAAATACACAACAAGAGATTGTTTTACATTCACAGTTCGCCAACCGTCATGGACTGATCGGAGGTGCAACTGGAACAGGTAAAACAGTCACCTTAAAAGTACTGGCTGAAAATTTTTCCCGAATTGGTGTACCTGTATTTTTAGCCGATGCCAAAGGCGATGTTTCAAGCCTAGCCAAAGCTGGCTCAAGCAATCCCAAATTTGATGAACGTCTAAAAATCTTAAATATTGAATCCATCCCTTTTGCCGCATCACCAGTGGTGTTTTGGGATTTATTTGGAGAACAAGGTCATCCGATTCGTACCACGGTATCAGAAATAGGACCGCTATTATTAGCGCAAATGCTCAATCTGAATGACACTCAGGAAGGCGTACTTTCAGCAGTGTTTCGCATCGCAGATGATCAAGGATTACTATTGATTGATTTTAAGGATTTAAAATCAATTATTAGCTATGTGTCGGAACATGCCTCGGAATTTCAGGCGGAATATGGCAACCTACCCCCCGCGAGTCTAGGAGCTATTCAACGTAATTTATTGGCACTTGCAGACCAAGGTGGTGATCAGTTTTTTGGTGAGCCCAGTTTAAATATCCTGGATTTTATTCAGACCGACAGCCAAGGACGGGGCAATATCAACTTACTGGCCGCCGATAAGTTGATGAACACCCCTAAACTGTACGCCACCTTCTTACTCTGGATGTTATCGGAACTCTTTGAACAATTGCCTGAAGTGGGCGATATGGATAAGCCCAAACTGGTGTTCTTCTTTGATGAAGCGCACTTATTGTTTGATAACGCCAGCGCAGCGCTACAAGAAAAAATTGAACAGGTGGTGCGTTTGATTCGTTCCAAAGGGGTGGGGATTTATTTTGCTACGCAAAACCCATTGGATTTACCTGAAAGCGTACTCGGACAACTCGGTAACCGTGTCCAACATGCCTTACGTGCCTTCACCCCAAAAGATCAAAAAGCGGTAAAAACCGCAGCAGATACTTTCCGTTCCAACACTGAATTTAAAGTCGATCAAGCCATTACCGAACTGGGTGTAGGTGAAGCTTTAATTAGCTGCCTGGATGAAAAAGGCATTCCACAAATTGTAGAACGCGGCTGGGTGATGCCGCCCTACTCTTCATTTAGCCCGATTAGCTTAGATGAACGTAAAATACTGATGAATCAAAGCATTGTTGCAGGGGTCTATGAGCAATCTATTGACCGCGAAAGTGCCTATGAAATGTTGCAGCAAAAAGTAGCCCAGCGTCAGCAACAAGCCGTTGCCGAGGAAACAGCGAAACAGCAAGCCAAGGAACAAGAGGCTCTAGCAAAACAACAAGCCAAAGAACAGGAAGCATTTGCCAAGCAGCAAGCCCGTGAACAAGAACGTATTGCACATGAGCAGCAGAAAGAAGCTGAACGTGCATCGAAACAACGTGAGAAAATGACCCAAGATATTGTCGGGACATTTGCGAAAAGTGCGGCACGCAGCCTAGGTGGCAGTACTGGACAGAAAATTGTCCGTGGCTTACTCGGCTCTCTTTTCGGCAGAAAATAACTCTTTTTATTCCTATCAAGATTTTTAAAATTATGGGATATTCAGATATCCCATAATTATTTTAGGGTTTTTATAAAAGATGTATTTACAACCAATTTTATAAGATGTATTTTAAATACATCTTATAGCCACAATACAGATGTTCTAGCCATGACTCCACAACATATTGAACTTGTTAAATCAACTGTCCCTGTCCTTCGTGAAAATGGTGTTGCACTGACCAGCTATTTTTACAACCGCATGCTGAATAACAATCCAGAATTAAAAAATGTCTTTAACCTAGATCACCAAACTAGCGGTCGTCAGCCGCGTGCCTTAGCTGCTGCTGTATTGGCTTATGCAGAACATATTGAAAATCCAAGTGTATTGGCGAAAGCAATCGAACACATTACCACTAAGCATGTCAGCCTTGATATCCAACCCGATCAATATGCCATTGTGGGTGACAACCTATTGCATTCAATTAGCGAAGTGTTAAATGTACCGTTTGAATCTGACCTGATTGCTGCTTGGAAAGAAGCTTATATGCAATTGGCAGGCATCTTAGCTGGGGTAGAAAAACAGAAATATGAAAACCTGGCTGCACAAAATGGCGGTTGGGCTGGATGGCGTGCCTTTGAAGTTGCTGCAGTTGAAGCAACTGATGCTGGTAAACGTTTTACTTTAAAAGCACAAGATGCTCAGCCTGTTGTTGGTGCTGAAACAGGAAGCTATATTTCAGTTAAAGTTCAAGTGCCTGGACATGACATTCAACAGCCACAACAATTTACGTTTGCTGACGCCCAATCTGCAGATCAATTTGTTTTTGATGTAAAACCTGAAGTAAATCATACAGAATATTCTGTTGCCAACATCTTGCTTGAAAACTACAAAGCAGGTGATGTGGTTCAGGTTTCTGCACCAGTTAAAGGCTAAATGCTTAATAAATCATTAATTTCTTGTTATTGAAAGTTCCTTTCGGGGGACTTTCAAGCTACGCTATATATATACCTTTCCTCTGCCTTTAAAGACTCCATGCAACTCAATAAATTTACTGATTATGCCTTGCGTCTATTGATGTACATCTCCAGACCCAGAGACACCCCTTATACCATTGCAGAAATTGCACAGGATTTGCATGTCTCTCAAAACCATTTGGTTAAAATTGTCCATTTCATGGGAAAACAGGATTGGATCATTACCACACGCGGAAAAGGCGGTGGGATTCGCTTAAATGCAGAAACTTTAAATTTAAATCTGGGTTACATTGTCCGTATTCTACAAGGCAATAACCAGATTGTGGAATGCGATACTCCAGCCTGCGTACTCCGCAGCAACTGTGGCCTTAAAGGCATTTTAGATCAAGCACTTGAACAGTTCTACCAATCTTTAGATCACTATCGTTTAGGCGATGTGCTCGATCAAAGTAGCTCTAGCAAAGTCGCCACCTCATCCCCCATTTCACTGATTAATCTCTAAATCATCAGCCGAAGTTTTACCGCTTTCAAAATGCAAAGGTCGCTTGCCTAGACGACTTCCTTTATAATGTTTCTTTGTAGATCATTTATTGAAGTTGAGTTATGCACCACAGCAGAGGAAAATCCAAAAACAGTAAGATCGCGAATGCGCCTAAGCAAAAGATCAGCTATGAGAAAAAAGTTGATTCTGCCATTACTGAATATTCTGTGCGTTCACTCAACTGGTTACGCAAAGCTGAATTCTTGATGAGTGCGCCAAAGCTCAATCTTTGTGTAGAAGATACAGGCTATGAGATTGCTTTTGCCGGCCGTTCAAATGCGGGTAAATCCAGTGCCATCAATGCATTAACCAATCAAAAACAATTGGCTCGTGCATCGAAAAAGCCGGGTCGTACCCAAATGATCAACTTCTTTAGCTTGGGTAATCCGGATCAGCGCCTAGTCGATTTACCGGGTTATGGTTATGCAGCCGTCCCTGAAGCAATGAAACTGGTTTGGCAAAAAGAACTTGAAAACTATTTGATTCATCGCCAAAGCCTACAAGGTTTGGTGTTGTTGATGGACATTCGCCATCCCCTGCAACACTTTGACGTGATGATGCTGGAATGGGCTTATTCACGTAAATTGTTTGTACACGTGTTATTGACCAAATCAGACAAATTGAACCGTGGCCCTGCATCAAAAGCGCTACAAGAAGTGCAACAGCAATTGAGAAAAATGAAACTTAATTTCTCAATTCAGTTGTTCTCATCGATGAACAAACAAGGTTTGGAAGAACTTGCCAGCGTGATGGCAGGTCGTTTGAACTTTACCCTGGAACAATCAACTGAATTCGATTTGGATAGCATTCCAGAAGCGGATGTCGATGATCTGGATGAGCCAGTAGAATCTATGCATGAAGATGATGAGCCAGAGATTGAAATTGCCGACGATGTGACCGATGAAAGTAGACAAGCTGATTAATATCGACTGTCTGACAAAATTCATCATCTATTGATATTTGAATGTCCTCTATTGTTCACTACAATTGAGGACATTTTTTTATACTGCTTCTAAATTAATGTGCTCTTGATTACAGACAAAACAAGAACAGGATAAAGACAATCGTTTAATGCCCAATCCGCTCGGGCTGGCTTCATAACAACTCGGTTATTTAATGCCTTGGTAAAATCCTGTGCATGAAGCCAGAACTGAAGATGCCATCGCGTATTTGAACAATTCCCCTGCCGCAAAACGAGCAGTCCTGAAAGTCGTTTGAATTAATCTCACAAATTCCAAACAGTAGGGCTTTATGCCCTGCTTTTATTTGCACTACAATAAATCCAGATAAGAAAAAAAGATAAGGATAAAAGATGAAACCCTATATTTCTGTCATCACGCTTGCCGTCAAGGATTTAGAGCAGTCACTGAAGTTTTATTGTGAAGGTTTAGGCTTACATAACCAAGGTATTTTAGGTCAAGACTATGAATATGGTGCAGTCGCTTTTATAGAACTGCAATCAGATTTAAAACTCGCCTTATGGCCGCAGCAAAGTATTCAGCATGATACGGGTCTGGAACTGACCCCAATGTGCCCGACCCAAATGACATTAGGACATAACGTCTATAGTCCACTAGAAGTGGATCAAATTATGGCGCAAGCAGCACGTGCAGGTGCTCAAATTATCAAACCTGCACAAGCCACGTTTTACGGCGGATATGCTGGCTATTTTCAAGATCCCAATGGACATTTATGGGAGGTGGTATGGAATCCATGCTGGGAAAATGATTAGGTTGGAATTTTATTCTCATCACGGGTATGACGGTCCACCACCACACTAATCATCATATCACCTTGCACATTGACTACAGTACGCACCGTATCCAGTAAACGGTCTATCGGCAATAAAATGGCAATGGCTTCGGCAGGCAGACCGACTGATTGCAACACCATAATCATGGTCACCATGCCGGCACTTGGAATGCCCGGTGCACCGAGCGATGCGATCATTGCTGTTACGCAAACAATCAGCTGCTGACCAATAGTTAAATCCAGCCCCATCAGGTTGGCAATAAATAGAGCCGCGGCAGCCTCATACAGTGCCGTTCCATCCATATTTAATTGCGTTCCCAGTGGAATCACAAAACCTGCTGTTGCCGGACGTACCCCCAAGTTTTCTTGGGCACATTTCATGGAAAGTGGCATGGTGGCAGAACTGGAACTGGTGGCAAAAGCCGTAATCAGTGCGCTACGTGCCCCTTTAAAAAAGGTCAGCGGATTCATCTTGCCGAAAATCCACAGTAATAGTGGCAAAACCACAGCACCGTGGAAAATGGTGGTTCCTGTCACGACAGCCGCAAACTCCACCAGACGATTCAGTACAGAAATATCTTCCGTTGAAATCAGTTTTGCCAATAAGGCAAAAATACCAATCGGAGCAAGTCGCATCACCCAGATGATCATGAACATCATCATGTCAAAAAACTGCTGGCTGACTTGACGTACGGTTTTAAAACGCTCACCACCATGTACCAAAGCTACCCCAAAAAATAAGGCAAACAAAACCACAGCAAGGACGTTGCCTTCAGAAAAAGCTTTAAAAGGATTGATTAAGGTATTTTGAATAAAATTGGTCAAAAATGAAGTTGGCGTTAAGGTATCCGGGGTTTGATGGGTACTCATCGCATCCTGAAACATGGCGATGTCTACGCCCTTGCCCACATCAAACAAATGTGCAGAACTGATTCCGAGAATTAACGCCAAGGTCGTGGTGGTCACGCAGCAGGCTAAAGTAATTTTCCAGACTTTGCCTAATTGCCCACCTGATTGCAAGTTGGACACCCCAACGACAATTGAACTAAAAATCAGGGGAATTAACAGCATCTTTAACAAGCCAATAAAAATACTGCTGGCAATTCCCAAACCATACAAACTGGCATCAAAAAATGGGGTATTGGGATAAAGATTCAGGATAAAACCGAAAGCCACGCCTAAAATCGCAGCAATCAAAATTTGGGTATTTAAGCTCATCTCTGCATGCTTTTATTGTTAAGTCTTGCAGGCACTATGCCATGCCCTATTTTTAGAATCGAGGAATTTTTTGTCACAAGTTCAGCATAAATAGGTAAAAGCATGATTTACACTTTGTCTGAATCATGAACGACTTACTGAATAAATGGCATAAAATCTGCTTTGGAATTACAACCAGTCTACCCATAATTAAAAGAGTCTACCTATGAAAAAAATAATCCTCATCACTACACTAATTTTAAGTATTGGGCAGACTTTTGCCCATTCAAGTCATGGCTGCCATAAAGATGTATCGGAAGACATTCCACGCTGCCATTAACCCACAATCATTAAAAAGCCGGACGCTATGTCCGGCTTTTTCATTTCAACTGATCGCTTACTGGGTTTCAATTTCACGGATACGAATTAAACCTTCTTGGGTGGTACTACACACCAATTCCCCGTTTTGCCACATGCGACCGAAGTTCAAGCCACGTGAACTTGCACTCACCGTAGCCTCCATGTCGTATAGCATCCATTCATCCACACGGAATGGCTTATGGAAATACATGGCATGGTCAATACTGGCACATTGCAAACTTGGCGATAAATAGCTTAAACCATGCGGACGAAGCGCCGTGGTCATTAAGGTAAAGTCTGAATAAAATGCGGCAATGGCCTGATGTAACGAAATCTCATCAATTTCTGGGGCAATTTGATCGTGCGTCCGTAAATAGTGCGCATAGGATGGCGCTTCAGGCTGTGGTTGAAATGGATTGCTTGGATCAATCGGACGGATATCAATGTGGCGATCGCGCATAAAGCTGGCACGCACATTTTCCGGCACAAACTCCACGATCGTTTTTTTCAGCTCAGCTTCTGATTTTACCTGTTCTGGAGCAGGATATTCAGGTTCACTAATTTGGTAATTTAAACCTTCTTCCGGATAAGCAAAAGAAATCATTGCAGTAAAAATGGTACGCCCATGCTGAATGGCACGAACCTGGCGGCTGACAAAGCTTTTCCCGTCACGCAAACGATCCACTTGATACAGAATAGGTGCATTGACATCACCGCCATACAAGAAATAAGCATGCAATGAATGTGCAGGACGATCTGTGGTATAGGATGCCGCGCGTAATGCCTGCCCCAACACCTGACCACCAAAGACACGTTTTCCGACCAAGTTTCGGCTGATACCCCGGTAGACATTTTCTTCAATTTTTTCAAGGCTAAGTAATTCAACCAATTCTTGGGTTAACGCATTCATAAGCGACCTATTTTGATGTGGGATACCTGAAATGTAGGCGAAAAATTAAATCAATCAGATAAGCTATTGCAGCTATTTTGCCACAAATCCAGATTAAAACCCTAGAGTTAGGCTGACTGCTGTGTCACATTATTTTTAGCTCATATCTGCTAAAAATACGATTTTTAACGATAAAATTTAACACTCAATATGAATTTTGTCAGAAAATGACATACTGTTTTAAATTACAATGATGCAAAACAATTTCCCCCCTCAGAAAATCTGTGGTTTCGGTCATTTAAGTAGGAGTGTATATGTCCAAGAGTGGCTTTGGTCAAATGTATCGTCAGCTTTCCAGTAAGCTGCTTGACCTCGTGGTAACCCCACATGTTCTTGGTGAGGTTCCTACTGAACCGACAACTACAGAAGCAAATGCAGAAACAGATCAACCGATTAAGCAAAAAATGGTCTGCTATGTTTTACAAAATTACTCGCGTAGCAATGCACTGATTGTCGATGGTGAAACACGACGCCTCAAACTTTCACCCGCTCTAAACCCGTTAGTGGTCGGAAATCAGAAAGAAAAAGCATCGGTGTTGTTCTTGCAGCATCACAATGAAAATAATTTACTCAATCCGCCGCCACATGCTTTTCCGCCACGTTTACTCCGTTTAATTGATATTTTAGAAAATCATCCTGAAGTGGATATCGAACTGATTCCTGTAACTGTGCTGTGGGGACGCTCGCCAGATAAAGAAGATTCCTGGTTCAAGCTGCTGTTTACCGATACTTGGGCAACCCCGGGTACAGTTAAACAATTGGTGAATATTGGTTTGCATGGTCGTCAGTCTTATTTGGAATTCCATCAAGGGCAATCCTTACGTACCCTTGTCGATTTTGCCAAAAAGACCCATCCCAACTTATCACCAGCAACTTACATTCTAAATACCCTGAATAACTACTTGGATGGTCAGCGCGAAGTTGTGCTTGGCCCTGACCTGTCAGACCGTCGTAATGTGATGCATTCGTTAATTAAATCTACGGATGTGCAAGAAGCCATTCGCCGTGAAAGCATCCGCAGCAAAGTCAGCATGATTGAATCTGAACGTCGTGCGATTGGTTATTTAAACGAAATCGTTTCTGATTATTCACATTCTGCAGTGCATTTTGCCGATATGGCGCTGACCCGTTTATGGACGCAGCTGTATGACGGCGTAGAAGTGCATAACTTCAGCACCGTGCGTGAACTTGCCAAAGACTACGAAATTATCTATACCCCATGTCATCGCAGTCACATCGACTACTTATTGCTGTCCTATGTGATTTACAAGCGTGGCATGATGGTGCCGTACATTGCTGCGGGTGATAACCTAAATATGCCGTTCGTGGGGCAATTACTCCGTGGTGGCGGTGCATTCTTTATTCGCCGTACTTTCCGTGGTAATGGTTTGTATACCACGGTATTCAAAGAATACCTGTACAACATTTTGTCGCGTAACACGCCTCTTGAATACTTTATTGAAGGTGGTCGTTCACGTACAGGGCGTTTGTTGCCACCGAAAACCGGCATGCTCGCAATGACGGTACATAGTCATTTACGCGGTCGATCAAAACCAATCGTATTTTTGCCGACGTATATTGGTTATGAACGTCTGATGGAAGGTTCAACCTATGTCGGTGAAATGCAAGGCAAGCCGAAAGAGTCTGAATCGATTGTGGGCATTTTAAAAACCTTGCGTAAAATCGAGCGTATTTTCGGTAAAGTGCATGTGAACTTCGGCGAACCTGTGTTTTTAGATGACATGCTAAAAAAACACGATGCAGATAAAATCAAGATTGAAAAGAATGATGATCCTATTCCGTCGGAAGTGTCGGATGCAGTCAACAGTTCTGCTCATGCGATTTTAGAAAATATTAACCGTGCGGTAGTAATTAACCCTGTTTCACTGCTTTCTCTGATTCTACTAGCAACACCAAAACATACTTTAGATGAAGAGATCTGCATCAAACAGCTCGATGCATACCGTAATCTGGTCGCTGCCTTACCTTATGATGCACGCACACAAGTCACACCGCTTTCAGGCAAAGAAATTATTGCCTACGGTTTAAAACTGAAGCTGATTAAACGTATCAAACACGTGTTGGGCGATATTATTGCGATTGAAGACAATCAAGCGGTATTGCTGACTTACTTCCGCAATAACATTCTACATGCCTTTGTATTGCCGTCTTTAATTGCTGCTTTGGTTGAACATAACGGTTCGATTCGTCGCGGCGATTTGATCAATGTGATTCGCACGCTTTATCCATTCTTGAAAGCTGAATTGTTCTTAAAATGGCAAGATGAGGAGCTGAAAGATCAAATCTGTGCTTACGTCGAAGCATTAATCAAAGCAAAATTGATTTCTGAAGATGCGGAAGGCAACCTGGAATCTCCTGCACCAAACTCGGAAGATCATAACCAACTTGTTGTTCTAGCCGCTCCTGTGATGCAAAGTCTTGAGCGTTATTACATGACTTTGGCCCTGATCACTCAGCGCGGTTCAGGTAATATTTCGACCCGTCAGGTGGAAGAACTCAGTCATTTGGTTGGTCAACGTTTGTCTGTTCTGTATGAGTTCAATTCACCTGAATTCTTTGATAAAGCCTTATTTCAAAGCTTTATTAAAGTGCTGACTCAACAAGGCTATATTCGTAACAATGAAGACAACGCTATTGTGTTTGATGAGAACTTCCAGAACGTTGCGCAGTACGCCAACCTCGTTTTGGATGATGTGACTTTACAAATGCTTCAGCACATTACCACTTTTAGCGATGAAGAGTTGAAAGAAGCTTTGGATGCAGTTGCTGCTCAACAAGCGAAACGTCGTTTGAAACGTAAGAAGAAATGATATTTTCTGAGTTACTCCAAAAATCAGCCTGCTTTTAAGCAGGCTGATTATCATAAAATAAAAATAATTTAATAAAATCAATAAGATTTAATGTTAATGGTATTACCTCTACTTTATTCCTATAATTTATTTTTTCTAACATCAAGATTAATAATGAAATATTTACTAATAGCTCTTACATTATCTTTACCAATGACTACATTTGCAGGAAGCTGTGACAACAGTTGGCAATCTGCAAAAGATGGATCTTCTTGTGGTGATCGTGCAGCTGATCGTCGTCCTGGAGGACGTTAATTTCATTAAGACATAAGACTCATTGTCTTATGTCTTTTGTAACTATTTCAATAATTTTTCATAATCCCCAAAACAATCTTCATGCTCCAATTCAAATCCTGTTTCAACCATCCGCTTTGCAAATATCCTCTTCCCTGTCTCCTTTCGACTTTCCAAAACCAGTTCAGGTAAATGCAGCTGCCGTTGAAACCATTGAATGATTTCATGCAAAGGGATCGGCTGATTATTGCTAACAATATACGATTTTTCTGGATGTTCCACGTGAATCAATTGTGCAAGGAATCGGATCAGATCATCGATATGAATCCGGTTTGACCAGTGAATCTGAGGATAGCTTTGAGTCGCTTCAGCAAGCTTGATCATCCTTGCCACAGACGTACCATAAATCCCCGTAGGACGAATCACTACACAGTGCTCAGCGAATGCTTGTTGGTAGAGCTGCTCCATCTTTAATAGTAATCGGCCCTGTTCATCACTAGGCTGCATGATTGAATCATCATCAATTCGTTCACCCTTATTTTCACCATAGACTCGCGTAGAGGAAACCACCACAACATTTTGAATCGGATGCTGTTTTAACGCTGCTACAATGGGAGCAACAGAATCGATATAGGTCTGTTGATAGGCTTCCACTGTACTTTGCGAAGGTGACAGCAATACATATACCCAATCAATCGCAGGAACAGGGGCTAAATCCAGTTGATGGACATCCTGAATCAGATGAGTCGCAAATTCATCCGTTTTCGGACTTCGGCTAATTGTGGTAATTTGGTGGCCTTGCTCAAATAATTGTTTAGCAACGCGCCGAGATGTTTTACCATAACCAATAAATAATATATGCATTAAACACCTGATTATATAACCTAAGTTGAGGGTAAATGGCTGCAGTCCATCAATTGCAAGGGGTTGGAAACGCCTCTGCTGCTTTACTGGAAAAACTGAATATTTTCACCACAGATGATCTACTGTTTCATCTGCCACGTGATTATGAAGATCGTAGCACGATCATCCCCATGAACCAATTGAACGTGGGGCGCAGCTATTTGCTAGAAGGCGTGGTCAAAGGTGTGGATTTTCCACTAGGTAAGCGCAAATCGATGGCGGTACTCTTAGAGGATGATTTTGGTAAAGTCACCTTGCGTTTTTACCATGTCTATAAAGCCCTGACTGATCGGGCCAAACTGGGCAATCAACTGCGCATCTTTGGTGAAGTACGTGTCGGTGCGCGTGGTTTGGAAATGTATCATCCTGAAATTCAATTGATCACCGAACATACCCCCTTACCTAAAACTGAACTGACTGCGATTTATCCGGCTACTGAGGGTTTAACCCAAGCCAAAATCCGTGACTATGTCAAACAGGCACTGAAACAGCACAGTGATGACCTACCTGAATTATTGCCGGAAAAATTTACCAATGGTTATGCGCTGAAACAGGCACTGGAATATATTCATGAGCCACCATTGAATGCCAACATGTTGCAACTGGCACAAGGCTCTCATCCGGCTCAGCAGCGCTTAATCTTTGAAGAACTAGTCGCACATCAGATTAGTTTGCTTTCACGTCGTGCTTATATTCAGCAAATTGAAGCCCCTTCTTTTTCACCGAGTAAAAATTTTGCCAAACAGCTATTAGCTGGTCTGCCCTTTAATCTGACCAATGCGCAAAAACGGGTGTCCAAAGAAATTGTGCAGGATTTAAAACAAAACAAGCCGATGCTGCGTTTGGTTCAGGGGGATGTCGGTGCAGGTAAAACTTTGGTTGCAGGCGTTGCAGCCTGTCATGCCTTAGAAGAAGGCTGGCAAGTGGCACTGATGGCACCGACTGAAATTTTGGCTGAACAGCATTATTTAAATTTTAAAAAATGGTTTGAACCCTTGGGTTTAACCGTGTCCTGGCTTTCAGGCAAACAAAAAGGTAAAGCACGCGCAGCAGCAGAACAAGGCATTAAACAAGGCACTGCCAATTTAGTGGTCGGTACCCATGCCCTGTTTCAGGAAAATGTTGAATTTGCCAAACTCGGTTTGGTGATTATTGATGAACAACATCGCTTTGGGGTGGATCAGCGTTTGGCTTTACGCAATAAAGGCTTAAATGGCATGACACCACATCAACTGGTGATGACCGCGACTCCGATTCCCCGCACACTGGCGATGTCGGCTTATGGGGATTTGGATACTTCGGTGATTGATGAACTTCCTCCGGGTCGTACCCCAATTCAAACCGTGACCATTCCTTTAGACCGTCGTGAAGAAGTGTTGACCCGAATTGCCACCAATTGTGCTGAAGGTAAACAAGCTTATTGGGTTTGTACGCTAGTAGAACAGTCTGAAACTCTGGATGCCCAAGCGGCAGAAGCGACTTATCAGGAAATTAAAGAACGCTTTCCCCATCTGAATATTGGCTTGGTACACGGCAAAATGAAAGCCGATGAAAAACAGTCAGTGATGCAACAATTTAAAGATAATCAGCTGCAACTGCTGATTGCTACCACTGTAATTGAAGTTGGGGTTGATGTTCCGAATGCCTCGATTATGGTGATTGAAAATGCTGAACGCTTAGGACTTTCACAATTACATCAGTTGCGTGGACGGGTTGGACGTGGCGCAACCGCCAGTTTCTGTGCCCTACTCTATAAAAGCCCGCTGTCGCAAAATGGGCAGGAACGCTTACGCATTTTGCGTGAAAGTAATGATGGTTTTGTGATTGCAGAAAAAGACCTGGAAATTCGCGGTCCGGGCGAACTGCTTGGCACCAAACAAACTGGCGATATGGGTTTTCGGGTTGCCAAGTTAGAACGAGACGATCATCTACTGAATCAGGCACATTATGTGGCGCAGCAGATTCTCAAAGATTATCCAAAAAATGCCAATGCCTTATTAAAACGCTGGTTGCCTGAAGCACCACGATACGCTTATGTGTAGAAAATCATTTCAAAAAATATATTTGATAACGAATATAAAATAACATGCTTCGTCAGGTAGTTATGATTGCGTGGGCGGTATGGATACTGCCGTTGTTGAAACCAAATACAAACTGTGCAAAATTAACGCCAAATAAAAGAAGAATAAAAACATGCTCCAATTCATTAATCCATTGCTCCACAAAGCAATCCAGAGCATTTCGCCTTGCGTACTTTGTGGAATCGACCGACAGCAACACCATTCACTCTGTGAAGATTGCTGGCAACAATTGCCATGGTCTAAAAGTACGGTTCAGCGACAGGAAATAGATATTCAAGTGGCTTGTCATTATGACTACCCGATTGATCGTATTATTCAAAAATTTAAATACGAGCAACAGCTGCATTTTCAAAATTTGCTTGCAAGCACCTTACTGGAACTTCGCCCACCCAAAATCCAAGCGATTGTGCCGATGCCGATATCAAATGAACGGCTGGTGGAACGTGGTTACAACCAGTCTTTGGTACTGGCTAAAATCATGGCCAAAGCACTGAATATTCCCGTATGGCAACCCGTCACCCGCTTACAACAGCATTCACAAAAAGGCTTAAACCGCTTAGAACGTATTGAAAATATTGAACAACAATTTCAGATCAATACCACATCCAAACTTCGTTATCGCCGTGTACTTATTTTAGATGATGTACTGACGACAGGCAGTTCCATCTATGCTTTAAAACAAAAGCTTGAGGAACTCGATTGCCAGAAAATTTATGCTGCATGTGTCGCGAGTGCAGAGATTTAAAGGCTGCTCTGCTTTTAGGAAATAAAGGATACTGATTTCCCTCATCTCCTTGCGAAATACATTCCTCACCTCCCTGAGCCATATATGGCGCAAGAGAATGAGTCATTTTCATTCTTTAGCAAATTAGATGACAGAGCTTTCAATTAAAAATTGCTTCACCCACGGCATCACAATTTCAGTGGTTAAGGATGCAAGTTTAGTTTGCTGATCATCCAAATCGACCCACTTCATTTCTGCAATTTCTGCATCAATTTTCGGCGCATGATCCAAACTTACTACATAAACATAGCTCACCAATAAATGATCTGGCTCATTGGCTGTGGCTGTTTCAAAGCGACCAACAAATTGCTCAATTGATGCCTGACAACCAATTTCTTCCTGAATTTCACGCAGCATGGTTTGTTCAGGGGGTTCATTCGGTTCCAGTTTCCCACCCACTTGCATAAAACATGAGGTATGACGTTTACGCACCACTAAAAGTTGCTGTTGATCATTTAAAATAATTGCAGCAGCAACGGTAATCACTTTCATTTTTATACCACCAACTCTTGCTGATCAACCATGCCCCATTTCGGTTGAGGCGCCTGGAAAGCATCAAATTGCTGTAAAATATCTTCGATAGAATCTGAGGCAATCATGCTGTCAGAAAAACGTGGATGAGTAAAACCTTTCACTGTGGTCAGATGGATAAATTTCAGCAAATCATCATAAAAACCTGCCACATTTAAAAATGCACATGGCTTTAAATGGATACCCAATTGTGCCCAAGTCCACTGCTCAAAAATTTCTTCCAAAGTTCCTGCACCACCCGGTAAAGCAATAAAAGCATCAGAAAGTTCCGACATCTTGGACTTGCGTTCATGCATATTCGCAACCACATGCAATTCCGTTAAATGTGGATGCGCAAGCTCGCGGTCGACCAATGCATTTGGAATCACACCTATGACTTTACCGCCTGCCTGTAAGGCACTATCCGCAACAATGCCCATCAAACCTGAACGACCACCACCATACACCAGTGTTTTGCCTTGCCGCGCAATTGTTTGACCCATTTTCTGTGCAGTGTCCAAGAAAATGGAATCAGTCCCCACAGCTGAACCACAAAAAATTGCGATTGATTTCGTCATTTTTTCACCATGTTTTGAAGATGTCATACTAATAAAGTAAATTTTCAGGAGATTTTTTAACAAATAAGCGATTCAATCAGTGTTTTTATTCAATTCCTTGTCTAAAATACACCCATCGATTAACCTATACTGCGCAGGGAAAAGACAGCATGCTTGAAGCCTTTTACGCCACAGAGCGCGGTAGTTTGGAAGATGCCACTATTAATGGGGGCTTCGATCTTCACCCAGATTTAGTGTGGATTGATTTAATTGCCCCCTCACAAGAAGAACAACAATGGGTCTTAGATGCTTATGAACAGAATCTACCCACGCTAAAATCATTAGAAGACATTTCCTCATCAGCACGATTTTACCGTGATGATGACGGTATTTTACACATCAGCACCTACTTTTTAACGAAAAATAAAAACTTTCAAGTCGATGGCGAAACAGATGACGATTCGAGTATTTTAGCCACTGTACAAACCGTTGCTTTTATTCTGCACAAACAACATTTGTTTACTTTACGTGGTGAAAAGCTGGTTGCATTCCGTGCCTTTCGTGCCCGTGCGCGCCGTAATGATTACGAAATTGATTATAAAGACCCAACCTGGGTATTACTCGGTCTGCTTGAAGCCAAACTGGATGAACTTGCGGATATCCTGGAAGATATCCACAAAGACCTGGAAAAATATTCCACCGAAGTGTTGAACAACCGTCATCGTGAACAAATGCTCGATTTGGATGACATGATTACGCGTTTGGCACAATTAGAAGACATGCTTGGAAAAGCGCAATTGTGTTTAATTGACTTACGTCGTGTGCTGACTTTCTTATCCCGCCCACGTGCTTTGGGCAGTCATATTTACGATGCAGATATTCGAGAACTGAGTGAAGATGTACGTTCCCTTGTTGAACATGATGCCTTCTTGTTCCAGAAGGTTCGATTCTTACTCGATACCACCTCTGGATTCATTAACACCGAACAGAATGACACGATTCGTCGATTCTCGATCTTGCCCAGTATGCTCGCTCCCCCGATGCTGGTGGCCAGTGTTTATGGCATGAATACCGACGTACTGCCTTTTGCGAGAGGAACAAGCAGCTTCATCATGGTCGGTATTATTTTGGTCGCTTTCTTTATTGGACCATTGATTTATTTCCGCTGGAAAAAATGGATTTGAGCGAGCTTTAAAGCACTGCTTTTAAAGCGAAGCACAAGAAACGCTCCCGATTTGAGAAATGTCTATTTGCAGACAATAAAAAAGCACCTTTCGGTGCTTTTTTATTGTGTGTTCAGTCAATCAATTGCAGATCATTTTGCAAATGACAGGCTTGAATAATTTTCATCATTTTTTCAGGCACAGCTTTAAACTGGATGCCTTGTGCTTTCGGAGTTTGACGTAACCAGCGAACCAATACCGCCAAAGCCAAAGTACTCCCTTGCTCTAACTGCGCCAAATTCACCACGACAGGAAACTGATTTTGAGATTGAATCAGTTTCAAACCCTGCTGGTAATAGCTTTCAGCATTTACATAATCTATTTTTCCAGAAACCTGTAATTCCTGATTAATGATTTCAATCACCGAACACCTACTTAGTTATTTTTTATTAACAGCTACATCTGCATCTGGCTTGAAGTTTGCAATCGCTTTATCCAAGTTACCACCATTCAGTTTTACAGTTGAAGCAAACTGATTACGGAACTGCAAACCTAAATCAATGCCCGAAACATTAATGTTGCGGATTTTCCATTGATTGCCTTTATCCACCAATTGGAAAGATACAGGAATTTTTTCACCTTTGTTATTAAAGTCCATCGTCACAACAGGGTTTTTACTGTTGGTGTCTTTGTATGGACGAAGGCTATAAGATTGATTTGAGAACTTGGCAAACGCACTACCGTAATTTTCAATTAAAGTTTCACGGAAGTTACGTTCAAATTGAGCACGCTGGGCAGCCGTACTGTATTGATTGGTCGCATAGGTACCCATCACAATACGGGTAAATGACTGTGAATCAATATATGGGTCAAGATTTTGACGTACAATAGCTTTCACTGCAGCCGGATTGTTTTGCAATTTCGCATTATCCGCTTTTAATCGTGAAATCAGACTATCCGCAACTTTTTTAACAAAAGCAGGCGGTGCTTCTGCCGGTGCTGCAAATGCAGTAGTCGCCATCATTGTTGATAAAACACTAGCTGCAAGTGTCTGTTTAACTAAAGTATTCACTAAAACTTCCTCTCCAAATTATTCAACAAATGATGCTTCTGCATCAGTTGATTCACCCGATGGCTTTGCATCTGCCGCTTTTGCCGATGATTTACCCGCACCACCAGTAATAAACTTACTAATTAAATCTTCAAGATCCATAGTACCCTGAGTATTGGCAATACTTTCACCACGTTTTACGTAGTTCAAACCACCGCCCGGTACCACTTTTAAGTATTTTTCACCCAATAAACCATTGGTCGCCACCATAATATAAGCATCTTCATCAATACTGGTGATGGAGCGCATGTTATCCAAAAGTTGTTTTTCCATTTCTTTTTGTTTCGCAGGTGTCGCTTCAGTATATTCTGTGCTATAGCGCAGTTCTTCTAAAGCATTGGCTTCCACCATTTTAAGCTGTTCTTTATTAAATGAAGTCAGCTTACCATCCAATTCGAAATGTACAGTCGCTAAACGCGATACCGGATCAAGGGTAATATCAGTCACCCGACCAATCGTGACCCCACTCATGGTGACTTTTGCACGCGGTTTTAAACCATTCACATTATCAAAACTTGCGGTCATGTCATAGCTATCGCGCAGGTTGGTTCCCACCAGGCCACTCACTTTCATGGCCAAGAAAAATAATGCAATACCGGTAAGAATGACAAAAATACCTACGGTCAGCTCACTTGTACGTGATTTCATTAAACACCTCCAAACATGACCGCAGTCAACACAAAATCAGAACCTAAAACACACAATGAGGAATACACGACTGTTCGCGTAGTCGATGTTGCAATCCCTTCAGAAGTCGGCACACAGGCATAACCCTGATACACCGCAATCCAGGTACAAAGTACTGCAAAAACTAGACTTTTAATAATAGTGCCGTTAAAAATATCTTTATAGAATTGCACGCTATTTTGCATCCCACTCCAGAAAGAACCTTCATCCACCCCTAAAAAATCGACGCCTACCATTTTACCGCCCATGATGCCAATGGCACCAAAAATGATCGATAACATCGGCAGACTCACAATACCTGCCCATAAGCGAGGGGAAACGATACGTTTCAACGGATCGACACCGATCATTTCCATACTGGCCAATTGCTCTGTCGCTTTCATCAAGCCAATTTCGGCCGTTAAAGCCGAACCGGCACGCCCTGCAAACAACAATGCAGCAACTACAGGAGCCAGCTCTCTTAATAGCGTTAAAGACACCATCGTGCCGAGCATGGCTTCTGAGCCAATATTGACCAAAATGGAATAGCCTTGTAAGCCCAGCACCAAACCAATGAACAAACCTGATACGGCAATAATCAATAAAGACATCACGCCAATACGGTGCATTTGGTAAATAAACAGTTTGACCCCGAGCCAGGTCGGCATGGAAAACAGGATTTGCAGCAACATCACCGTTGCTACACCGATACCATGTACACGTTCAATGACGCGTCTACCTAATGAGGCAATAGCATTCATGAACGCACCTCATCACTTAAATAAGCCTTATGACTAAACTGATAATCGACAGGACCTTCGGCAGCACCAGTTAGGAACTGACGAACAAATGCCGATTCATGTTGTTTTAATTCAGCAGGCGTTCCCTCACCCTGAATAACACCTTCAGCGATAATATAGATGTAATCGGCAATCGATAAGGTTTCACCCACATCATGCGAGACAATAATCGTGGTTAAATCCAGTGCTTCACGCAAGGTCCGAATTAAACGCGTGAGTACACCTTTCACAATCGGATCTTGTCCAGCAAAGGGTTCATCATACATGATCAGTTCTGGATCAAGCGCAATGGCCCGTGCCAACGCGACACGACGGTTCATCCCTCCAGACAGTTCTCCAGGCATAAACTTTTCAGTACCGCGTAAGCCCACCGCTTCCAGTTTAAGTGCCACCAGTTCTGCAATGAGATGTTCAGGGAGTTGGGTATGCGCACGTAACGGAAAAGCCACGTTTTCATAGACGCTCATATCGGTAAACAGAGCACCACTTTGGAACAGCATTCCCATACGTGCCCGAGTCGCAAATAATTCTTGGCGCGACATATGTGCAATATCTTTTCCATCCAATAAGACTTGCCCATGGTCTGGAACGAGCTGCCCAGCAATCAGACGCAGCATGGTTGTCTTACCTGTACCTGAAGGCCCCATAATGGCGGTAATCTGACCACGCCGAATCTTTAAACTGACATGATCAAAAATGACACGTTTCCCTCGTTTAAAGCTCAAATCATTGACTTCAATCCAAGATTCAGCTTGTTGAGGTATTTGATTATTCATAGCTGAGCGTTTTCCTACATTTTTTCAGCATGCATACTATAAAAGGATTAAAGTTTAAAATGTTACTTTTAGATAAAAGCTAACCAATCCAGTGAATGTTCTAATGAATTTAATTGTAATTCTTTTTTTTATAAAAAACAGATATAAAAACAGGACACTGTGTTACAGAACAGAGTTATAGATATAGTACCCAATGTTGCATAACAATAAGGCCAAACCAATATAAGGCATAATCACCTCTTGATTAAAATTCCAAATATAATGAGCGGATTCATTGTTCATATTTAACGATTTTAAAACAAAACATGATTGAGTATACATTTTTATCTTCTAAGATCAAAGATTAATCCATAAAAAAACCGGTGTTTCCACCGGTTTTTTCTATCTAAATCTAACGATTAAATTAGTCGTTAAATTTACGACGTGGACGATCTTCGCCACCAAAAGCTGGACGTTCGCCACGTGGTTTGTCATCAAAGCTACGACGTGGACGATCTTCACCACCGAAAGTGCGCTTAGGACGATCATCGCTGAAAGAACGTTGTGGACGATCACCAAAACCGCCTTCACGACGTGGAGCTGGACGATCACCGAAATCACGACGTGGAGCTGAACGATCACCTTCACGAGCTGGTTTGTAATCTACACGGTTGCCACGGTTGTCATCATTCGAACGTTGTGGACGATCACCAAAACCGCCTTCACGACGTGGAGCTGGACGATCACCGAAATCACGTTTTGGACGATCATCGAAAGAACGTTGTGGACGATCACCGAAACCACCTTCACGACGTGGAGCTGGACGATCACCGAAATCACGCTTTGGACGGTCGTCAAAAGAACGTTGTGGACGATCACCATAACCGCCTTCACGACGTGGCGCTGGACGATCACCGAAATCACGCTTAGGACGATCATCGCCATAAGAAGGACGTTCGCCACGTGGTTTGTCATTGAAGCTACGTTGTGGACGATCATCACCGCCTTCACGACGTTTGAAGTTGCTTTCGCCTTCAAAACGGCTACGACCACCACCAAAACCACCACGACCGCCATCACGACCACGACCGCCGCCAAAACCGCCACGACCGCCATCACGACCACGACCGCCGCCATCACGACTACCGCGTGCAGGAGGTGGAGATGGCTCAAGACCTTCAATTTCAGACACGTTTAAACGTGCATCCAGGAAGTCTTCAAGCGCACGGATTTTACCGCGTTCACGGTAAGTCGCCAAAGTAATTGCATTACCTGTACGACCGGCACGACCTGTACGACCGATACGGTGTACATAGTCTTCGTTTTTCATCGGTAAACCAAAGTTGATTACGTGTGAAATTGTTGGTACGTCAAGACCACGCGCCGCTACGTCTGTAGCAACCAGGATTTTTGCACGACCTTCACGAATGCTGCGTAAACGACGGTTACGAACAGTCTGTGGCATAGCACCGTGAAGTGCTACAACTGATAGACCTGCTTCAGCAAGTTCTTCAGCCAACATGTCTGTATCTTCTTGAGTGCTTGCAAACACAACTGCTTGATCTACTGATTCATCAGATAACCAGTGAGTAAGCAATTTTTTCTTGTGTTCAAAGCCATCAGTCCAATGCAATGTTTGAGTGATGTCAGTATTTGTAGAGTGACCAGTTTCGATCGCAATACGCATAGGATTATTCATCATGCGTTCAGCAAGCGTGATGATACGCGGTGCAAACGTTGCAGAGAACATCAAAGTTTGTTTACGGTTAGCCGCTAAATCACCAATTGCTTCTAGGTCTTCAGAGAAACCCAAGTCAAGCATACGGTCAGCTTCGTCGACGATTAACGCGTCAACCATGTCAAGTTTAATTTGACGACGGTTTACAAGATCAAGTAAACGACCTGGAGTCGCAACGACAACTTGTGCACCTTTTAATTGTTGAATTTGTTTACCGAAAGGCATACCACCCATGATCGCAGCAACACGAACACCTTTCATATGACGAACAAATGCAATCGCATCTTGACATACTTGTTGTGCTAATTCACGAGTAGGAGAAATTACAAGAATATTCGGTTGAGTCACCGCTTTCATGCGATCTTTAAATGATACAAGCGTATCTTGATTTGCTAAACCATTTAAAGTAGGTAACAAGAATGCAGCAGTTTTACCAGAACCTGTTTGGCTTGATACAAGAAGGTCTTTACCCTCAAGTGCAGCTGGAATCGCTTGTTCTTGTACAGGAGTTGGCGTAGTAAAACCTAAACCTTCGATCGCTTGTGTTAAAGACTCATCGAGGGAAAAATCAGCAAAAGTTTTGCTCATAGAGAGTGTTCACCCTGAAGTGGGTGCTCCATTTAATAAATTACAATATGGACATCGGCAAAAAGCGGCACAGCAAATAGAGCTGAAAAATAAGGATTCAGCAGCGATCCGAATAACGACGATGTGGATATAACGCACGTATATGATTACGGCCGCAAACCTGAAGGAATCGCTTAAGCGATTGGGGCGCGAAGGATATGTCCTCTCTATGGACAGGACGCGCATACAATGATTAGAAGATAATGTTCAGGTAAAGAACGGAAATTTAAGTGCGTGGCGGCATAATAACAGAATCATTTTAAAAAGTAATCATTTTTTTCGATCGAATTATGAATTGATACTGTTTTTTTCAGTAACAGTCTATTTTACAACTCAATTTTGTTTATTTTTTAATCGTAAATTTTTAATTACCCCCACTCATCTAATGTAATTCCTTAAAAGGGATCATAACCAGTGTTAAAGATAAATATCAACTTTGCCTGGCAATAAAAAAGCCCTCACATGGAGAGCTTTTCTTTGTCATATCACTCGATTAAATCGGTATTACTTTGCGGCTTCACCCCAAGCTGGAACGACAGCTTGCATTAAAGGTTTTAGCATTTTCATAGAGCAAGCAATTACTTGACCATTGTCCATAGAATCGGCACCACCACGTGCATCCACTACAGTACCACCTGCTTCTTTTACGATTAACTCGCCTGCAGCGATATCCCAAGGTTTCAAACCAAGTTCGAAGTAACCATCAAGACGACCTGCAGCAACATATGCCAAGTCTAACGCAGCAGAACCTGAACGACGGAATTGTGCACCCGCTTCAGTCACGTTTAACAATGAATCAAAATGGTTTTTCGCATAAGAAACCACTTCACCGTTACGTTTATTACGATAAGCATGACCTACAGCCAAGAAGGTCTTGTCTAGGTTGTCTTTAATATTTACGCGAATACGGCGTTGATTCATCATGGCACCGCGGCCACGACTTGCAGAGAAAAGCTCGTCTTTCACAGGGTCATAAATAACACCGTGTTGAGTTACGCCTTTATGTTGAACTGCAATTGAGATACAGAAATGTGGAAAACCGTTAATGAAGTTTAAAGTACCGTCCAAAGGATCGATCACCCAACACCAATCAGCGTCGTGACCTTTACCTTCTTGCAGACCAAACTCTTCACCAAGGAAGCTGTGGTTTTTATAGCTTTTACGTAGAGTATCGATAGTCAACTGTTCCAAATAACGATCTACACGCGTTACCGGACCATCAATCCCTTTTTCTTCGACTTGTAGATCGAGTTTATGACGATTTTGATGCGCTTTTAAAAGCTCTTGACCAACTAATTGAGCCGCACGCGCAGCCATAACCACCATAGGTTCCATTGAACACCCACTACAAATTTGAAGATACTGATAAAGAATAATGCATAAAAGCCCTCACATTTTAGCAAATATGAGGGCTTTTAGGGGAAAAATGTTTCTAAAATTTAATTCATCACGATGAAACGGTTTGCACAAGCTTTAGCCAAGCCAATTCAATTGATTTTTCAATGCCTTTGGCATCAAGTCCAGCCTGTTGCAACATTTGTGCATGTGATGCTTGGTGCATGAAAATATCAGCTAAGCCTAAATTTAAAGTCGGTTTAACAATTTGTGCTTGAGCCAGATATTCATTTACCGCACTCCCCGCACCGGCCATCACTGCATGTTCTTCAACCGTCACAAATAAACTGGTGGTGTTCGCAAGGGCTGCAATCATCTGTTCATCTAACGGTTTCACAAAGCGCATGTTAACTACACGAACACCCACATCATGTATTTGTGCCAATGCTTGTGCTGCTTCAATCGCAACCGTTACACGACTACCAAAAGCTAGCACACTAATTTGTTCATCTTGTTGTTCATTAAAACTGGCCACAATTTCTGCTTTACCAATCTCTAAAGCAGTCAATTGTTGTTGGATTTCAACACCCACACCATTGCCACGCGGATAACGCACAGCCGCAGGACCATTGTATTGATAAGCTGTATGTAACATCTGACGACATTCATTTTCATCTTTAGGCGCCATAATCACCATATTCGGTACAGTGCGCATAAAGGCATAGTCATAAGCACCGGCATGAGTTGGGCCATCTTCACCGACCAAACCGGCACGATCGATGCCAAAAGTAACATCTAAATTCTGTAAAGCGACATCGTGAACCAATTGATCATAACCACGTTGCAAGAAGGTCGAATAAATGGCAACCACCGGTTTTAAACCTTCACAGGCCATCCCAGCGGCTAATGTCACGGCATGCTGTTCGGCAATTGCGACATCAAAAAAACGTTCCGGGAACTGTTTGGCGAACTGCACCATACCTGAGCCTTCACACATTGCCGGTGTAATCGCGAGTAAGCGATCATCCTGTGCAGCTTCGTCACACAGCCACTGCCCAAACACGTCCGAATATTTAGGGGCTGTATTTGCTACAGGCGTTGAATTTATTTTGCTGATCGCATGATATTTAATTTGATCTGCTTCAGCAGGTGCAAAGCCCTTGCCTTTTTTGGTATAGACATGAATTAAACGCGGACCTTTACGTTTTTTCAATGCCTCAAAAACTTGTACCAGTTGATTGACATCATGACCATCGAAAGGACCAAAGTAGTCAAAACCAATGGCTTTAAATAAGTTGTCTGCGGCATCTGTCGCTGCACTATGTAAACGAGAATTATAGGTCCATGCAGGATGCGGCTGAATATAAGCATCACCCTCATCGGACACATTCACCGAATGACCACGTTCCCAAATGGCAGCAAGGTGTTTGGCAAAACCGCCGGTACTGCATGAAATAGACATGTCATTGTCATTCAGCACCACAATTAAATTGGCATTGTGTGCCACCGCATCATTCATGGCTTCAAAAGCCATCCCCGCGGTCATTGCACCATCACCAATAATCGAAACCACTTCACATGGGTCTTTTTGATAACGACGTGCCAGTGCCATACCCAGTCCAGCTGAAATTGCTGTTGATGAATGACCTACACCAAAAGTATCAAAAACTGATTCTTCACGGGATGGGAAAGCTGCCAATCCATCTTTGGCACGAATGGTGGTCAATTGCTCACGGCGACCAGTCAAGGCTTTATGCGGATAAGCCTGATGACCGACATCCCAAATCAGACGGTCATGCGGGGTATTAAAACAATAGTGCAAAGCTACCGTCAGTTCGATCACCCCCAGATTGGCACCAAAATGCCCACCACTTTGTCCTGCTGCATACAAAATGTACTGACGTAACTCATCCGCCACTTTTTCTAATTGGCTGCGCTCGAGCAATCGTAATTGTTGAGGATGATCAATTGCATCCAGCAACGGTGTTACAGGGCGATGAGTCGGTATTTCTGTATACAACATAAATGGCAAAGCCTTCTAAAGCCTGGCAAATCCTAAGCTAGGTAAATGGGTTATTCGAGCACAAGCAAGTGTCGAATTGTATCACCTTTAAATCAGCCACATTTCTAGCGATGCAGTTTAGAGGCAGATCTCTATACTGGGTGTTTGTTCATGAGCGAGATTATCCTGAATAATCTTACTATTTATCAACCATTATCGTTCGCTTTATACAAAAAAGAAAATCTTCTGCATAATTTCATCATAGCAATTCTACCAATGTCCAAGCATTACGCTATACTTTAGCCAATTAATGAACTATTTGACGGGTTAAGCAGTGCCTATAGAATTTGTCGCAACTTCAAGATTACCAACCGCTTTTGGTGAATTTAAAATCACTGTATTTCAAGATCCTCAAACCGGTGAAGAACATGTCGCACTTTCTAAAGGACTCGATATTCCACCGACCGATCCGGTACTGGTTCGGATTCACTCTGAATGTTTAACCGGTGATGCCTTTGCTTCACTGAAATGTGATTGTGGACCACAACTCCAGGCCACCATGAAACTCATTAATGAAGTCGGTCAAGGCGTGATTCTATACTTGCGCCAGGAAGGTCGTGGTATTGGACTAACCAATAAAATTCGCGCCTATGCCCTGCAAGATCAGGGGCATGATACCGTGGATGCCAATCTGATGTTGAATTTACCTGCAGATGCGCGACGATATGACATGTGCACCATCATGCTGGATCATTTAAAGGTTAAACAAGTTAAATTGGTGACCAACAACCCTTCAAAAATTGCCGCATTAGAAGAACTGGGGATTGATGTGGTAGATCGTGTTCCCCTCACCGTGGGCTTAAATCCATTCAATGCAGAATATCTAAAAACCAAACATGAACGCATGGCGCATATGTATAAGAAAGGCGATTTTTAAATCCTACTTATTTTATAAATCTCCCATCACCCCTCTTTGAAAAAGAGGGGAAAAAGCCTCACTTTTTTAAAGGGAGGTTGGAGGGATTAAATAACATTAAATCGTCATCGAGAAAATCCGGTTTTCAGGCTTTTTACGCTTTAAGTGCAAATCAAACGCCATACAGATATTGCGTACAAAGGGCTTCCCTTTTTCTAAAATCGTGACTGAACGGTTTTCGATTTTAATCAATTCATCCTGCTGCATTTCTTCAAGTTGCATCAACACTTCATCAATTTCAGGAAATTGCATCTCGGCATCCAACCATGACGTTGTAAACGTACACATCAAGTTCAGGATATGTTTACGAATCATTAAATCTTCTGTGTTGAGCAAATGCCCTCTATACACCGGAATTTCATTATTTTCCAAACGTGCGTAATAGTCTTCCAGTTTCTTTTCATTTTGGGCAAAGCTGTACCAGCTGTCGCTAATCGATGAAATGCCCAAGCCAATCATCACCTGCGTTTTTGACGCGGTATAGCCCATAAAATTGCGATGTAAAGTCCCTTGCTGAAAAGACTGATACATACCATCTTTTTCCAAGGCAAAATGATCCATGCCAATTTCATGATAGCCATGTGCGAGTAATTTCTTTTTACCCTCCTCATAACATTGGCGCTTCAACTCATCTTTGGGTACATCGCCATCTTTAAAACCACGCTGACCATTGCCTTTAATCCAAGGCACATGTGCATAGCTATAAAAGGCCAAACGATCCGGCATTAAACGGTTGGTCTGGTCGATGGTGTTCAATACATCTTCCAGATTTTGGAACGGCAAACCAAACACCAGATCATGCGAAATCGACTCATAGCCAATCTCTCTCGCCCATTGGGTAACCCGTTCTACATGCTCAAAAGGCTGAATGCGGTGAATGGCTTTTTGCACATTTTCGTTATAGTCCTGCACCCCATAACTGACCCGACGAAAGCCCAAATCATACAGGACTTGTAAATGCGCTTTGGTCGTATTGTTGGGATGTCCTTCAAAGCTAAATTCGTGCTGGGGTGCAATTTCGGCTTTAGACAAAATGCCTTGAATCAATTGTTGTAAGTGTTCTACTGAAAAGAAGGTCGGCGTTCCCCCGCCCAAATGAATCTCTTTAATGACTGGCTTATCTTCAAGAAGTTCGCAATACAAGTCCCACTCTTTCAACACTGCCTGTATATAAGGCTGTTCCACCTCATGGCGTTTGGTGACCCGTTTATGACAGCCGCAGAAGGTGCATAAACTTTCACAAAATGGTAGATGGATATAAAGACTAATTCCCTCGCTTTGATTGGACTCATCAAAAGATCGTTTTAATGTTTCTTTCCAAAGCTGCAAAGAAAACAACTCCTCTTGCCAATAGGGCACCGTCGGATAACTGGTATAGCGCGGCCCCGGAACATTATATTTTTGAATTAACGAACTTGCCGGCTTTGACATCAAGATTGCCCCATTTGAATTAACCACGCTGACCAAAGATAAACAGTCTGCTTTTCCTTATTGTGCTGAGCTTGATCAATGAATTCAACCCAGCCTTTTAGTCGGAATATCTTGAATTCATTTTCCATTTTAAAAAAGCATTACGGCTTCTTCCAATCGGATCAATTGGTAAAAATCCCTTAATTTTTTTATGATTTTATGTTTTGATGTATGCATTCTCTATCTTTCCCCATGAGGGTTCTGATGCAGCATCCTAATTCCGCTGATATTCAACGCGTTCGCGAATTTCTCCTCGATTTACAGGCACGTATTTGTGTAGGTTTAGAACAACGAGAATTAGAGAGCGGTGGTACTGCTCATTTTGAGATTGATGATTGGGAACGCCCGGAAGGTGGTGGCGGTCGTTCACGTGTGTTGCAAAATGGCACCGTGATTGAAAAAGGTGGGGTGATGTTTTCTCACATCAAAATTTCAAAATTACCGGCGTCTGCAACTGAACGTCATCCACAAATTGCCGGTGCGAAAGCACAGGCCATGGGCATGTCGTTGGTCATTCATCCAAAGAACCCCAATGTTCCAACCTCACATGCCAACGTGCGTTTGTTTGTTGCAGAACCTGAAGGACAGGATCCAGTGTGGTGGTTTGGTGGCGGTTTTGACTTAACCCCCTTCTATCCAGATGATCAAGACGTATTGACCTGGCACCAGAAAGCCCATGATCTTTGTGCGCCATTTGGTGACACGGTTTATGCGGAACACAAAAAGTGGTGTGATGACTACTTCTATTTAAAACATCGCGATGAACAACGTGGCGTGGGTGGATTGTTCTTTGATGATTTAAATCAGTGGGATTTTGAAACCTGCTTTAAATACATTCAAGCAGTCGGTAATGGTTATTTGGAAGCGATCTTGCCGATTTTCCAGCGCCATCAGAATCAACCTTATACCAAAGCACAACGCGACTTCCAGCTTTACCGTCGTGGGCGTTATGTGGAATATAATTTGGTTTATGACCGTGGCACTCTATTTGGTCTACAAACCGGTGGTCGGATTGAATCCATTTTAGTCAGTATGCCGCCGCTTGCTGCTTGGTCGTATCGTCCGGAATGGGAAGAAAATTCTCCTGAAAAACGCTTAACGGACTATTATTTAAAACCGCAGGATTGGTTGACTGAACTTCAATAATTAAAAATATGTTTAAAATCTTTAATCCCTTTTTCCATTTTGGATGAAGGGATTTTTTATATTCATTATTTTTTTACAAAAAATTAGACACTTAGAACAATGAAAATTTTTAAATCAATATTTTCATGTCATCAAAAATTCATCATATTTTACTTATAATAATTCTACCGACATATTTCCTTACAGCACTAGACTCTGTAGATTTTATAAAATCGTTTAGAATGAGAAAATCAATCGACTATTCACACATATTTAAAAAGCACATATCAATTAAAAAAATCGTGCTTTAGGAAGCCTACCATGTTAGATAAAGTTTTAAATCATAAGGTGATTCTATTTTGGTCCATTTTCACCCTAATCCTATGTTCCATCGCCATCACATTCTCATCAGACAATAGCCTTTCTGATAGTTTATCGATTACATTTACTGTCTTTGCAGGGTTTGCCTTGTTTTTTACCGCAGCAATGTGGCTAGAAGATATGGTTCATGAAATCTGTAATCCTTAATATTATTTCAATCCGCTTTAATTCTCTGAACCTAACTCGATTGCTTTTTATACCTGCTTAACTTTTCATTTTTCCCTGCTTCTGCCTTTAGCCTTGTTTAAAAATCACGTATATTGAATGTCATTTCCGCACATGGACCTTGTGAAATGAGCAAACAATTCGCGGTGGTTGGCCATCCCATTGAACAGTCACGTTCGCCAGAACTTCATCATGCTTTTGCCAAAAAAACAGGGATTGACCTGAATTACAGCAAACGTCTTGCTCCTCTTGATGGTTTTGAAGCCAATATCAAGGCGTTCTTTGCCGAGGGTGGCATCGGCATGAACGTAACCGTGCCTTTTAAGGAACAAGCGTTTGCACAATGCCAAGTCCTGACGGAACGTGCCAAAATTGCCAAAGCTGTAAATACCTTGTGGATGCAAGATGGCAAGCTGCATGGTGATAACACCGATGGTCAAGGCTTAGTCGATGCGATTAAAGCCCTGGATTGGAACTTAGAAAACACTAATCTTTTAATTATTGGTGCAGGTGGGGCAACACGTGGTGTGGTCTATCCTTTGGTTCAGGCTGGCGTGAAAAAAATCGTGATTGCCAATCGTACCCTTGCCCGTGCTGAACAACTGGTTACCGATTTAAAAGATGCGGTTCCACAAGCAACACTTGCTGCAATCTCTTTAGATGATTTGGCGGGTGAGTTTGATCTTGTGATTAATGCGACCTCTGCCAGCCTAAGTGGCGATGCTCTGGTTTTACCTGAATCTTTACAGTTTAAACATGCGTATGAAATGGCCTATGGCAAACCATCGAGCTTTTTAGATCAGGCCAAAGCTCGCGGCATTCCGACTTCAGAAGGTTATGGCATGCTGGTGGGTCAAGCGATTGAATCCTTCTCCATCTGGAATGGTGTAAAGCCAGGGCTGAAAGATTTTCTCTAACAATTTGAAATAAAGCGATTGGAAAGAAGCAAACCCTTGCTTCTTTCCACTATTGCCCATAAAAAAAAATAAAACTGGCTTTTATGACATCATGCTTCAGTCATTAAAGTGCATGAAAATGATTAAAATATTCACCTAACCAAAACTCAAAACAGACACTAACACTTTAATTTAATTATTATTTACAATATTTTTTTGCATGAAGCACATTTAAAATGTGAAGCGAACAATATAATCAGTTACATTAAGAGCTAAATTCATCCATTTATAATTCGCCTTTCTGACATTTTTACAAGGCTACACCATCAATGTATTTTGATGAACAATGTGAATAATCAAACTATCGATTCGGATAATCCAAAACTATTTCTAAATTAGGATTAACATTATGCCAACTTATAAAGCTCCTTTACACGACATTCGCTTTTTAATGAATGAAGTTTTTGATTACCCAGAACATTACAAAACTTTATCAAATGGCGAAGCTGCCGATCCTGACACTGTAGACATGATTCTTGAAGGGGCAGCAGATTTTTGTGAAAACGTACTCTCTCCTTTAAACCAGTCGGGTGATGAAGAAGGCTGTCATTTTGAAAACGGCGAAGTTAAAACACCAAAAGGCTATAAAGAAGCCTATGACCAATTCGTACAAGGTGGCTGGCAAGGTCTGTCTTATCCTGAAGAGTTTGGTGGTCAAGGCTTACCGATGTCACTTAACCTGATCAAATCTGAAATGATGGGTACTGCCAACTGGTCATTCACCATGTATCCAGGTTTGAGCATGGGCTGTATGAATACCATCATGCAGTTCGGAACTGAAGAACAAAAAAATACCTATATGCCGCATTTAACTGCGGGAACCTGGTCGGGCACCATGTGCTTGACTGAACCACAATGTGGTACAGACTTGGGACAAGTCAAAACCAAAGCTGAACCGCAAGCGGATGGCACCTATAAAATTACTGGAACCAAAATTTTCATCTCTGCAGGTGAACATGACCTGACTGAAAATATTGTCCATATTGTACTTGCTCGCCTTCCAGATGCGCCAGCGGGAACCAAAGGTATCTCTTTATTTATCGTGCCTAAATTTACCCCGACTGCTGATGGTGGTGTGGGTAAACGTAACCCTGTGACCTGTGGTTCAATTGAACACAAAATGGGGATTCGGGCTTCTGCAACCGCAGTTTTAAACTTTGATGCTGCGACAGGTTACCTGATTGGTGAACCGCACAAAGGTTTGCATGCCATGTTTACCTTTATGAACACTGCACGTATTGGTACAGCTGTGCAAGGGATTGCCCATGCAGAGTTGTCTTTCCAGGGGGCATTGCCATATGCCAAAGAGCGTATGTCTATGCGTGCGCTATCAGGCAAGAAAGACCCTGAACAAGTGGCAGATGCAATCATTCACCATGCGGATGTGCGCCGTATGCTGCTGACGCAAAAAGCCATTGCTGAAGGTGGTCGTGCCATGATTTATCATGCTGCACAGCTTGCTGACAAAATGACCGATGCGCTGACCCAAGGCGACCAGGCCAAGTTTGAAGAATATGATGACAAACTTGGTTTCTACACGCCAATCTTGAAAGGTTTCTTGACTGAATTGGGTCTTGAAGCGGCTAACCACGGTATGCAAGTGTTCGGTGGTCATGGTTATATTAAAGAACATGGCATGGAACAAATTGCCCGTGATGCCCGTATTGCTACCTTGTATGAAGGTACAACCGGTGTTCAGGCACTCGACCTGATTGGTCGTAAAGTTCTGCTTTCTTCTAAAGGCAAAGTGGTTCGTGATTATACTGCTGAAATCTTGCGTTTTTGTGGCCGCCATGCACGCAATAAATATATGCGCCGTTTTGCATGGGACTTAACCAAGATTTGTGCACAATGGAACGCTTTAACGGTTCGCATCATGCTTGCTGCACGTAAAGACCGCGACATCGTCTCTTCAGCTTCTGTAGATTTCTTGATGTTCTCTGGCTATGCGATGATGGCTTACTATTGGGCGCAACAAGCGGCTGTCGCTTCTGAGAAACTGGAGTCGGGTGACGGTGCAGAAGTTCCTGAATTCTATAAAGCAAAAATTAAAGTTGCCGATTTCTACTTCGAGCGTATATTACCTCGTACTCAAGGTCATGCAGAAGCCATGGTGAATCCATCGAAAACCATGATTTCTTTAGCACCTGAACACTTCAGCTTTGACTACTAAGTTGTAGAATCAAAAAAAGAGCACTTCGGTGCCACTGCTGTCCCATAGTTTGATTTAAATAAAAAAACCTGAGTCCGAACAGTTAAAATATGAGTGCAAACAAACACTTTAACGACCAGGATTCAGGTTTTGTCACATCAGAATACCGTATTT